>CAIQIC010000304.1 GCA_903871765.1 uncultured Lentisphaerota bacterium | reverse complement strand
TGTCTCGCACAGAGCGGCGGACGCTATACACGACCGCCGCCGCGGTGCCAAGTGTTTTTTATCCTGAAAAAAAGTTGCAAAGGGCCGGACCGGATGATAAAAGCCCCCCGCCTTTGTGGGGCGGTAGCTCAGTTGGTAGAGCACCACGTTCGCAACGTGGGGGTCGAGAGTTCGAATCTCTTCCGCTCCACCATTCACCACGGTGGGAACCTCAGAAAACCCTGTAAATACAAGGGTTTTCTGCATGCATCATGTTGAACCGCCCTTCCCGGCTTTACCATGAAACCGTCTGTTTTTCGACGTTCACTCCACAACTTTCAGCACAACTAAAAACCCCGACAACGTGCACCGACGCGCGAAAAAAGTCGCAGGATTCGATGATGCGGCGCCGCTCGCCTCGCGATCCCGGCGCTGGCTCCGGCCCTTCCCCATCGGCGTCCGCCTGCTGTTATCCCGCCTGGTCAGCGGGGGATCTTGCCTTGAACCGCCGTCCAGAATAAACGCCAAGGGCGCACCACGGCATAGAGGCCGGCGAGCGCGGGCGGCAACCGGCAGAACGTCCAATCATCCCGGCAGGGCTCCGTGGCCACGCCCCACAGCAAACGCAGACGATCGCGTTGCCGCGGCAGCGCGCGCAGCATGAACAGCAAATGCTCCATTTCGCCGGGCGTGCCCAGGCTGCCATGGCACAAGGCCCTGGCCATGGCGCCCGCCAGCGGTGCCATCCGCCGATCCGACATCAGACGCGCCAGCACGCCACCGGGCACGGGCGCGGCCAGCAGGCGCTCCGCCAACCACAGTCCGATGCCCAGAAAGCGCTCGCTCCGGCTGGCGGCGGCCAGGGCTAGAACCCGCGGCCAATCCAGCCGGGGCGTGGAGCGGAGGATCTCGGCGACGTCCGCCAACCAACCCAAGCGGCACCACTGGTGTTTGGTGCCGTGGAGGCACAGCAGGAACAGCAGCTCTTCCATCCCGAGGCTCGGCACGGGCCGTCCGGCCAGCAGGACGGTTTCGCGGTGCTCCCAAAAGGACAGAACCTCCACGGGCATGCCGACAAAGCGCTGCCACGCCCCCCAGTGCAGTTCCACGTATAGACCGCTCGTCGGGTGCTGGAGCGAATACTCGTTCCGCGCGCGCTCATACCACGCCTCCCAACCCGGCGGAGCGGCCAAGGAAGGCTGAAAGCCCCGGCCCAACAGGTACGCTTGCGCCCGGCGCGCCTCCGGCCGGCGCACCAAAAAATCAAGATCGCCGAACTGGCGCAGCGCGCAGCCGCCATAGAGCCGTTCGGCCAGCACGGGCCCCTTGTACGGAATCAGATCCAGCCCCTCCCCGCGGAACCCATCCAGCAACGCATGCAATTCGCCGACCCGCGTCAGCGCATACGCCGCATGGTCGTGCATCACCTTCCGCAGGGCCTCCCGCACCGTCTCCGGAACCAAGGCCGGCGCGCTTTGTTCCACATGCTGCTGGAGCAACGGCCACACACCATGCCGCGCCGCCGCCGTCAGCAGGTAATTCCAATCGAGATCCTGCTGGAGCAACTCCGCCAACGTCTCCATCTCGGTTGGCGGCAATTGGGCGCGCGCAATGCAGAACAGAACGCGCAACTCCAAGCGGGCCTCCCGTGCGACGGCCGTCGTCATGCCAGCACCTGCTGCAGCCATTTCGCGGTCGCGTCCAGGTCGCCCGCGCGCAGGGAATAACAGCGGCAGGTTTCCAGCAAATCCGGCTGATTGGTTTCCACGACGATCCGGTTATCTAAAATCGAAATGATCCTGTACCTGCGCCTTGTCCCAGCGGCGACAATAAAGCAATGGAGCGGGCGGCGGCAAGCCGCGCCCGCTCCGTTGAGGGCACCCTTCTTCCCCGCCGGCCTGCTCCGGTGCTCCTAACCACGCGCTTCAGGTCGGCACGGCAGAAAACGTGGCTTCCAGCGTGTGATTCGCGTACACGGCCATGAAGGTATAGGTCATGTTATGCGGATCGGTTATGGGGACGGAGGCGCCATCAACCATTACCAGCATGATCGAAACAAGATTATTGGCCGATTGAATCAGGAAAGCCTGCGTCCCGCCATCGGGGACCGTCACCGGTCCCGGGGGCGTAATGGTGCCATTAAGGGCAAACACCTTGGCGTGAACACCCACTGGAGGCGTATGGACTTTCGTGGTAATGATCCAGGGACCGACCACGGGGCCGGATGCGGCCGCCACTGACTTCACCAGAATATCGGACTTGGTCAACGATTCGATGACCGGGGCGGTGAAGACGGCACCCCCCACCACGGCTTTCTTGATGAACGACCGCCGACTCCTGCCTGCCTGTGCCGCGGCCTGCTCTTTTTTCTCCTCTGCCATAACACGATCCCTTCCCCGATGAAATCGTTTCACGCCGGCGTCCTCTCCGCGGCGCACGCCGATACTCCCCCGTCGTGAGTTTTCCGTCAACGCCGCGGCCGCCGCAGGCTTAGAAATGGTAGCGCAGGCTGGCGCTGAGGGTGTTCCCGTCGAAGTGCTGGATCTGTCCGCCGAGCGAAAGATTGTGCGATATGTACAGATCCACCCCGCCGACCAGCCCCACCAGGCGGTCTTCGGAGAAATCCGCCGGGCCAGCCGAGCCGTTGATCTTGGAAACCGCCGGGCCGGCGTAGAGCACCAGACTGTAGGGGTATTGAGCGATATCCTTCATCCGCGTGGCAAAAACTTCGTAATTCAGCGTCAGGTCGGCATACCCTTCATTCCATTTGATCTCTTCGTTGCCCGAACCGGAACGGAACTGCGCGAATTCCGCCGTGCTCTGAATGCTGAGGCGGCCCTCCAGGAAGTCCGGATCCTCAATGTCGTAATGCCACCAATTAGCCTTCAGGCCCAACGACCATTTGAATTCGCCGTCGTGGTAATCCGCCCCCGCCTCGGATTTCGCCTCGCTACGGCCCGCCGTGGCGAAAGCCGTCAGCCAGGGCAGCACATCGTAGCCGAACTGCGCCGCTATGATCCGGGCGTCCAGGTCCAGCGTGCCGCCGCTGTCCAGCGACATGGTGCGCTTCACTTGCGTATAATCCAGGCCCACGCTCAGACGCGACAACCCCTCCGACTCCGTCAGCGAATCGCGCATACCCAGGCCGCCCAGCGTCGCGGCGGACGCGGCCAGACAACCCGACAGCAGCAACAGGAACACGACACCGGCAGTTTTCATGGCAGCTCCCTTCATGTGTGGTTGATCCATCGAGAACGCGTTCAATATGATCCTTTTCACCGCCGTTGTCAACACTGATGGTTGGCCCAAGGCTTTGGCCGCTGGCGCGTGCATCTTCAGCGCGCACACTTCCCAAACTTTCTGCATGCGCCGGATCGCGGCCACCGGCGCGGTGCTGGGCAGGTAAAGTTAGGCGAGGATCAGGCTTAGGGCAGCAGCAATTAAACAGGTCGGATTCCGGCCCGTTACTTGGCAGCACAATAATATCAATAATGTAATCATTAGCTATTTAGATTACTTTTATGAAATATTCATTAAACACTTCTAGCCGGATTATTTTTTTATTATTCTTGTATCATGCTCTACCGTAAAATTTTGCATAACATCGCTACAAACTGACCTGCCTAGCTGGCATATCCATTGCTAAATCGTATGCGCGGCGCGATAGCAGCGGAGCCGCCGTTTGAGGCGGGTGCGGCAGGTATGAACAGGGAGATCGCATGATGAAGACGAAATGGATTTGGGTACTCGCCCTGCTGGCAATAACCATGATGGCTTGGCGTGCACCGGCACAATCGGCTGGGGCTGGGCCGGCGGCGATGTCGGTGGCACCCTCGGCCGCCGCCGTGAATACCGGCGATAACGCCTGGGTGCTGATCAGCTCGGCGCTGGTCATGCTGATGACCATACCGGGCCTGGCGTTTTTTTACGGCGGCCTGGTGCGGCGGAAAAACGTCCTCTCCATCCTGATGCAATGTTTCATGTTGATGTGCCTGATCAGCCTGCAATGGATCCTGTTCGGTTACAGCCTGTCCTTCGGTCCGGACCTCCACGGCTGGATCGGCAGCCTGCACTGGGCGGGGCTCCAACACGTCAGCTTCGACACCCCGCACTGGGATCCGGTGACGGCCAGCTCCTATGCCGGCACAATTCCGCATCAGACCTTCATGATCTTCCAGATGATGTTCGCCGTCATCACGCCGGGCCTGATCCTCGGCGCCTTCGCCGAGCGCATGAAATTCTCCGCCTTTTGCGTTTTCTCCCTGCTTTGGGCCACCGTCGTCTACGATCCGGTGTGCCACTGGGTCTGGGGCAAAGGCGGCTTTCTCGGCAAGCTGGGCGCGCTGGACTTTGCCGGCGGCACGGTGGTGCACATCAACGCCGGCATCGCGGCGCTGGTGGCAGCGTTGGTGCTGGGCCCCCGGCTCGGCTATCCGCAGCGCATGTCGCCGCCTCACAACCTGCCCTTCGCCGTGCTCGGCGCCGCCTTGCTGTGGTTCGGCTGGTTCGGCTTCAACGCCGGCAGCGCGCTCAGCGCGAGCGGGCTGGCCACCAGCGCCTTCGTGGTTACGCATACCGCGGCCGCGACGGCGGGCCTGACCTGGGCGGTGATGGACTGGTTCTTCAACAAGCGCCCCACCCTGCTCGGCGTCATCTCCGGCGCGGTGGGCGGCCTCGTCGCCATCACCCCGGCCGCCGGCTTCGTGAACGTCCTGGGCGCGCTCGGCATCGGCCTCGGCGCAGGCATCCTGCCGTGGATCTTTGTCAGCCTCGTCAAGCCGAAGCTCGGCTACGATGACGCGCTTGATGCGTTCGGCGTGCATGGCGTCGGCGGCACGTGGGGCGCCATCGCCACGGGCCTGTGGGCGACCAAGGCGGTCAACCCCGCCGGCGCGGACGGCCTTTTCTACGGCAACCCGACCCAGCTCCTGATCCAGCTCAAGGCCGTGGGCGTGACGCTGGTCTACGCCCTCGTGGTCAGCTTCGTGCTGCTGAAGCTCGTGGATCTCGTCCTGGGCCTGCGCGCCGAGCCGCAGGCGGAAAAGATCGGTCTCGACCTGACCGACCATCGCGAAACCGGCTACACCATGTTGGACTGAGTTCCACCGGATTTCATCGGAGGTAAACATGAAATACATTGTCGCCATCATCCAGCCCGACCGCCTCGAAGAAGTCATGCAACGGTTGGAGGAGAAGGAAATCCACCTCGTCACCGTGACCACCGTCATGGGGCGCGGCCGCCAGAAGGGCATTGCCGAGGTGTACCGCAGCCACAAGGAAGCGGGTACGCTGCTCAAGAAGATCAAGCTGGAGATCGCCGTCAACGACGCCTTCGTCCAACCCATGCTGGCGGCCATCATCGAAGGCGGACGCACCGGGCAGGTCGGCGACGGCAAGATCTTCGTGCTCAACCTCGACGAGTGCATCCGCATCCGCACCGGCGAGACCGGCGGACCCGCCATCGGGTGAGAGCGGCGTCAGCCGCGGTATTCGTTGATCCATTCGCAGACGATCTCCGGCGGGTTGCCGTCGAGCAGGAGCGGCGGCACCACCACCTCGATGCCGGCAGCGGTTTGCGTGATCGTCATCGCCAGCGTGCCGGCGGGTGCGGCAGCCGGCCCGCCAGGCGCCCCGATTTTCCAATAGGGCGTTTCCCGGGCGCTCCGGAGCGAGGTTTCGATCCGGATCCGGCCGTTGGCCAGCTTGAGCGACTCCAGGTTGTTGAGCTTCAGCCGGAGCACCAGCCGCGCCGGCCATGCCGCGCCGCTGCGGATCAGTTGCGCGCCGCCAATCCCGCGCTTGCTCGTGATCGTGACGACTACCGCTTCCCCGGCTGTCGTGATACCGGCCGCGTCTTCCGCCCGCCGCAGCGTGACGTCGAACGGCGCGCCCGACAGCCCCGCAGTACCGGTGACCGCCCAGAGTGCCAGTATGAGCAGCACTCTTTTCACCGTGCCGGTTTCCTCTTTGGTTCATCCATGATGCAGATGTTATACAACCCCACGTCATGACACATGCCCAACACCGTCATGAACTGCCCATGCGTGATCCCCTGGCTGGGAATGATGATGATCGTCTTGGATTTATCGCCGGCCGCCAAAAGCTCCTGCATGACCGCACGCAGCACTTGTTCATCGAACTTCCGTTCAGCAACGACAAACCCGTCCGAATGAACACCAACGGTCACCGTATTCGTGCTGTCCTTCAACACCAACATGCTCAGTTCCGCAGGGTCTGTCTGTCTGCGTGGCAGGAATGCGCCAATGGTGTTGAGCCCTTGCCCGGTCGTGTCGGTTACGGCAAAATGTATTTTCCAGATGCCATTGGAGCGGCAAGCCTGAATGACGGGCCAGACCTTGTCGAAAGGCGTGGCCACATCCGCGCCGATGTGCACGGGGAACTGACTTGGATAATTACTGGCGGTTTTCTGGATGGCCGCGGCGAAAGCATCCAGCGCAATGGGCGATGCATTGATAGAAACGGCGCCATCCTTGCGGATGCCCACCAGAACGGAAGGCCCCCAATCCTCAATTCTCATATGCTTGACTTGGGGCAGGGAAATCCCCGCAAAGGACCGGTCTTCGGAAGGCAACTGCTGTTCCCGGCGGCACGAAGCGCCACCGACGACGAGCACGGCAGCCAGTAGTAAACGCGAGTATGTTTGATGCTTTGTCATCAGCCACTAAAATGTTGTTCTGCACCGCTTGTTGACTCACGTCGCAATCCTAGCCCATTTCTGGCAAGCACCTTACGCCGGCAGCCCATGCCTGACAAGCGCAATGCGGCGGGGCAATATTTATCAACGCCTAATAGAATAGACACGTTTGTAGCCGCCCCGCTCTGTCGGGGCGTTTAAAAACACGGCGACAGAGCGCCGTGGCTACAACGAGATTATCCATACTATTACCGGATGCTGCGGTTACGCCGGCAGCGCGCCCAGCGGCACGCCGAGCACTTCCGCGGCGGCCCGCATGACGCGGTCGTTGGCGTTCAGTGAATAAGCACGCCAAGTTTCAGCCTTTGGCGTCGCGGTCGGCCCGCACGAGTTCTTCCGCGCGCGGGCCGCGCCTGCGCACGGTCATGGACCGCAGCCACGCGCGGTCCACGCGGAGCACCGCGCCTCCCGCTGCAGGGTGAGCTACCGATTTACGGACGCGCTTCATTGAGGATATTGTAGTCACAGGAGGGTACCATTATCAAGCGGCCATTCCGTGGGGCGCATCCGCGTTTTTGCCACCGCTTGAGCGTTCAAAGTGGTTCAATTCCTTGATTTTCTTCGTCCGGGCGTTGTCCGCCGCGCGCCTTTTGCCGTTGTGCACTTTCTGCTTGCATGCGACGTTTTTGACCCCTAAACTGCGGCGCGTTTTTTTATCCTGCGGGCCGGAGGGTCAGCGCGCAGCGAGGGTCGTTCCAGGCAATGAATAAGAAGGAGTTCTCATGTCAATGGTCATGCGGATGTTCGCGAAGATGGGCAAGGCGCGGCGGTTGTATTTATTCCTGATGCTGGTGCTGTTTTCCGGCGCGTTTCTCTGGCAGCCGGCTCTGGGCCAGGGCCCTGACAACGCCGCGCCGGGCGCCACGGCCTTGGAGCATGCCTTCAAACCGTTCCAGCCGCTGCTGGACACGGCGCGCTACAACCCCATGGAGCGCGCCAGCCTGATGGTCATTCTTATCATCGCCCTCGCGGGCCTGGGCTACGCGTTGATGCTGGTTGGCCAGGTGATGCGGGCCGACCGCGGCACGCCCAAGATGCAGGAAATCGCCAACGCGGTGCGGGAGGGCGCCAACGCCTACCTCGCCGCGCAGTTCCGCAAGATCGGCCCGCTGATCATCCTCATCACCATCCTCCTGTTCATCGCCAACACCAGTAA
Source organism: uncultured Lentisphaerota bacterium (assembly GCA_903871765.1). Classification (GTDB taxonomy): domain Bacteria; phylum Verrucomicrobiota; class Kiritimatiellia; order CAIQIC01; family CAIQIC01; genus CAIQIC01. The sequence goes on along the minus strand of CAIQIC010000304.1, from coordinate 2,139 downwards.
CGAAAGCGCGTTCCGCTGGGGCCGCTCAGTGGCCTTCCTGGTGGGCGCGCTGTTCTCCTGGGCGGTCGGCTTCGTCGGCATGCGCCTGGCGACCGCCGGCAACCTGCGCGTCGCCGCCGCCGCCACCCGCAGCTACGGCGAGGCCATGCAGATCGGTTACCGCACGGGTACGATCACCGGCATGCTGACCGACGGCCTGGGTCTGCTCGGCGGCACGATGATCTTCCTGATCTTCGGCGAGAAGGCCTACGAGGCGCTGCTGGGCTTCGGCTTCGGCGGCACGCTGCTGGCGCTGTTCATGCGCGTGGGCGGCGGCATCTACACCAAGGCTGCCGACGTGGGCGCCGACCTGGTGGGCAAGATCGAAAAGGACATCCCCGAGGACGATCCCCGCAATGCAGCGACCATTGCCGACAACGTCGGCGACAACGTCGGCGACTGCGCCGGTATGGCGGCCGACATCTTCGAGAGCTACGAAGTGACCATCGTCGCCGCGATGATCCTCGGCATGGCCAGCTTCGGCCACAAGGGCGTCATCTTCCCGCTGCTCGTCCGCGGCATCGGCGTGCTGGGTTCGATCATTAGCACCTACACCGTCAAGGCCGGCCCGAACGACACCTCGGACACGGCGTTGCACAGCGTGCACCGCGGCTTCTGGATCGGCTCGGTCATCAGCGTGATCGGCTTCCTGGTGCTCGGTTTCTTCTACCTGCGGTTCGACGCGGCGTATCTGGCGATGAACACCATGTCGGCCGCGGGCTTCCCCCACGGTAATCCGGCGGACCTGCCCTTCTGGGCCAACTTCGGCTGTGCCAACCTCGGCCTCGACATGCGGCCGGCGCTGACCTGCTTCATCGGCATCTTCCTGGCGGTGGCGCTCAACAAGGTCACCAGCTATTACACCCATACCAGCCACGCCCCGGTCAAGAGCCTGGTCAAAGCCTGCACCACCGGCCATGCCACCAACATCATCCAGGGCTTCGCCGTGGGGTATGAGAGCACGGTCGCCATGATCATCGTCATCGCCGTCTCGATCCTGCTCTCCGTGCTCTGTTACACGGGTACGCCGCCGATGTTCATCGCCTACGGCGTCGCCATGACCGGCATCGGGATGCTGACCCTCACCGGCAACACGATTTCGATGGACGTCTTCGGCCCCGTGGCCGACAACGCGAACGGCATCGGCGAAATGGGCTATGACAAGGCGGCCATGGACCAGGCCCACCCCGGCAGCTACAAGCGTTCCCGCCAGATCCTGGCCGACCTCGACGCGGTGGGCAACACCACCAAGGCGGAGACCAAGGGCATCGCCATCGGCTCGGCCGTCATCGCGGCGGTGTCGCTCTTCTCCAGTTTCATCGCCATCATCGCGGTGGGCAGCGAGGACAAGATCAACCTGATGACCATGGCGCAATACGCTGCGGAGGCGGGCAAGCTGACCATTGCCGAACCGATGGTGTTCATCGGCTTCCTGATCGGCGGCGCCGTGCCGTTCCTGTTCAGCTCCATGCTGATCCGTGCCGTGGGCCGCGCGGCCTATTTCATCGTCAAGGAATGCCGCCTGCAGTTCCGCGACAAGGAAATCTGGGCCGGCACCAAGAAGCCCAACTACGGCCGCGTGGTGGACATCTGCACGAACACCGCGCAAAAGGAACTGATTGGTCCGGGCTTCCTCGCGATCATGACGCCGGTGCTGGTGGGCTTCATTCTCGGCCCCTATGCCCTCGGTGGTTTCCTGGCCGGCATGATTCTTGTCGGCCAGTTGCTGGCGGTCTTCATGGCCAACGCGGGCGGCGCGTGGGACAACGCCAAGAAGATGATTGAGGACGGCATTCATGGCGGCAAGGGTTCCGAGGCCCACAAGGCGGCCGTCACCGGCGATACCGTGGGCGATCCGCTCAAGGACACCGCCGGTCCGGCCATCAACCCGCTCATCAAGGTCATGAACATGGTCAGCCTGCTGACCCTGGGCATCGTCATGAAGTTCACGCTCTATCCCAAAGAGGGTGCAGAATCCGACAAGACCATCGGCCTCATCGCTGCCCTGGTTTGCGCTGCCCTCATCGGCTGGGCCGTCGTGAACTCCAAGAAGGAGACCCCCGGTCTCATGGATGACGTAACCGAATAGCCCCTGCTTCA
>CAIQIC010000303.1 GCA_903871765.1 uncultured Lentisphaerota bacterium | reverse complement strand
GCCAACCATGGAAACATCATCGCAGGGTTGTCCTCCGCAGGAGGACGCCCACAAGAATTTGCCTTGGTCTGGTATGCGCTGCGTTGACCGCTTCCTTCATTCCGGCCCGCGACAACGCGACGCGGCCGTCACGGCAGCGCCACGGTCACCTCGGCGCTGAAGACCAGATTGGTGTCGCCGCGTTCGGCAAGCGTCCGGCCCAGCGTCGCGATGGTGCGCGCCACCCGGTTGGAAAACAGCGGGCCGCCCGCCCCGCGCAGCACCACCGGCTGGTCAAGATTTAACATGGCGTCGTTCAACAACACGGTGACCGCCGCCGTGTTGGTGGCGGCGAGCGTTACGGTCTGCCCGGTGCGCTGCGCGACGATGTCCTGTCCCGGCCGGGCCTCCGGCACGGCCAGCCAGTAGAAGCGTCGGTGCGTCCGGGGGGACTGGTGCCAGACCACTTTGTCCGGCAAGGGGACGCGCGAGGACTTTTCCATCCACGGAATCGCCTGACGATCCTGCAGGTCCATCCAATGCCCCTTGCCTTCGTGCAGCTTCGTGAAGTGCGGATAGCCGGTTGTATCGGCCTGCTGCAGGGCATCCAGTTCGCGGCCCCATTTGGCGGCGACGGCGTTGCGCCGGTAGGCCGCGTCGTTCGCGCCCACCTGGATGGCGAAGGGCAGGTTGCGCAGGCCGAGCGGCGAGGCGTCGTTCGGATGCCCGGCCATCATCGCGGCGCCCGCCCAGCGGTCGGCCATGCGCGGCGCGAGCTGGTACACGCCGTCGCCGCCGGCCGAGTAGCCGAAGATGTACACGCGGTTCGGATTCACGTTTTCGAGCACGATCAGGTCCTGGATGAGCCGGTCGAAGAAGTCGTCCATGTGCGGCTGGTGCCAGAGGTTCCACGCGTCGGTGGGCGCGCGAGGCGCCAGGTAGAGGCCCTCCCGCGGATGGTAGCCTTTCGCCAGCGCCAACTGGTTCCGCCACTGCGCCTCGTTGACTTCCGGGGGCGCCCCGCCGCCGCCGTGCAGGGCCAGGAACAGACTACATCCTCCGGACGGAGGAGTGCGGGGGCCGTTGAAGCGGACCAGGTCGAACTTCATCTTCAACCCGCCCAGCTCGATGACCTTGGCGTGCATCTCCGCCGCGCGCGTGGCGCGGATGAACGCCGCGTGGTCCAGCCACAGCGCCCGGGTGGCGGAGTCCGCGTCCGCCCGCGTCAGCGCCACGGCGGCGAATGGGGCGGCGGCCAGCTCCGCGCGCTTCTCCCGCGGCCCGGCCAGCCACGCGCGTAGGTCGCGCACGGCTTGCGCCGAGGTGTCGGCGCGCACCGTGACCTCGCCAGCCGCGCCGGCCATGAGCGGCCCGGCCAGGACCAGCGCCAGCGCCGCGAGTCGATGAACGTTCCGTAACATGGGCGGGATGACAACACGGCCCCACGGGCGAGTCAAGCGCCGGGTTGATCCTCAATCCGCGCGTAAGCCATGTTCAAATCAGCGTCATCCCCCCGGCTTCAAATTGGTTCGCGCGGAGACGCGGAGGCGGGGAGCTTATGGACGATGCGATGAAGACCTTTTGACGATATGGCACGTCGTGGTGATGGTTGACGACGGCCTTGGGAAAATAACGCTCTTGGATTTCCAAGGTCCGGAAACGTCAGACGAGCAGGCCTTGATCACATGGCCGCAGCGACACTCTTGCGGGTCATGCCGACGCGATAGAGCGACTGAATCAGCAGGTCGAGCGAGACGGTGGGGTCACCTTGCTCCATCTTGGCCACGCGGGATTGACTGGTCTTGAGCCTGGCGGCCAACTCGGTTTGCGTGAGATGTTTCTTCTGGCGCTCAGCCCGCAGTTGGCGGCTCAAGGCGCGCCGGGTCTCGATATATTCCATATCGGCCGCCGAGAGATCGAGGAATTCCTGCACCGACCCTTCCACCCAACCCTGTTTCAGTTTTTTCATGGCCTGCTCCCGTCATATAATCTCAAGCGTTGTTTACAGGCGGCGATAATGTCCATTGGCGTCCGCCTGGTTTTCTTCCCGAACACATCCAAAATCACAATGGCCTCCGAGTCGATCCGATAGATCAAACGCCAAATCCTATTCGCGTCGGTGACCCGCAATTCATGGCAGCGTGCACCGATGCTGGGCATAGACCGTGATTGCGGCAGACTCAGCAAGACGCCCTCCTGCACATCCCGCAACAACAGGCCCAGCTCCCGTCGTGCCGCCAGACTCAGCGGCGGCGTTTTCACTTCGCCATGCAGCCAGCGTAAAGGCTTGCCGTTCATGTTGCGCAATCATCCTATATCAGAACTGATATAATGTCAAATCATATAGAACTCGGAAAAACAGAAAGGGGCTCAAGAAATTCAGTGTCATTACAGCTCGGCCGCAGCACAACTTCACTTGCTCATCAACGAAAAGATCCATGCAACCATGGCCGCCGGGGGCGACTACCGTGCCACCCGGGGCGCGACGGCCGATAAATTGCTGATATCCGTTTCAGGATCCCCGTCGGGCGACCGCAGCAAAAAAAGGCGGACGTCAAGCCACGGGGGCCGCCGGCGCGGGGCCGAATGTCACCGCCGGCGCGGCGCGCACGGTGTGGTCGTCCACCTCGAAGAATTCCGCCGCCTGAAAACCGAACGCGCCGGCCAGCAGATTCGCCGGGAACACCTGCGTGCGGGTGTTGAAATCGCGGACGTTCGCATTGTAGAACCGGCGCGCCGCGGCAATCCGATCCTCCGTGTTCACCAGTTCTTCCTGCAGCGCGAGGAAGCTGCGATTCGCCTGCAGGTCGGGATAGCGCTCCACGATGCCGAAGAAATTCCGCAGGGCGCCCACGAGCTGCTGCTCGTCGCGCGCCTGGCTGGCCGGCGAACCGGTCGAGACCACCGCGGCCGCGCGCGCCGCCACGACGCGCTCGAGCACGTCGCGCTCGTACTGCGCGTAGCCTTTGACCACCTCGACCAGCCGCGGGACCAGGTCATAGCGGCGCTTGAGTTCCGTATCAATGCCCGCCCACGCTTCGCGGCACTGGTTCCGCAACCGGATCAAGCCGTTGAACGTGCCGATGACCCACAGCAGCGGCAGCAGCACCACCAGGCCCATTAGGATCAACGGAACAAGTCCACCATTCATGACGCGTCTCCTCCCACGACCTCTTGCTGCATAACGTAGTTAGGTAGCAGATCCAACAATCCAACCACCAAAGCAAGAGCCTGTGCGAAATCCTGAACCTTGAAGCAACCATCACGACTGGCGATGACCGAGCGTTCACTGAACTCGATGGCCAACGAGGGTGTTTGCAGCAGCAGTTCCATGGCGCGCGGATGCAACACGTCATAGGCCCACTTGCGGTCAGGGGCGTGAACAACAAACTTTCGGTTGAACTCCGCCGATTCGAATTGAATATCTTCCGTGCCCATCGTCTGCGCGACCTTATCTCTGAAACCAGCCGGTCGGATGAATAGCGGCTTCAGGCGCGCCGGGGCTCCCACCACGAGGGCGGGAAAAGCATGGTCCGTCTCGGTGCGCCCATATCCTGAGGTGAAGTGATAATCGAACGCCTGTATCCCATAACCCTGCCAGGCGCCACTGATGACGTTCTCGGCATAGCGGTCCCTGCCATGGTCGAAGCATTTCAAATCCGAGAATTGGTTGACCATCAAATCGTCCCGCTCCGGCGAAAAATAAAGACCTTCCTTCTGGGCCCACGCTGCTAAGGCCATCCGACGCTTTCGGCAACCCCACCGTGTGGCCAAGGTGACACTCGCTATGATCGCAGCACCCACCACGAAAATAAGCGGCGGCACGATGTATTGCGGGGGGATCATGACGCACCGGCCATCTGCTCCTTGATCACATACTCCGGCAATTGATCGAGCAGGCCGTGCACCACCGTCAGCGCCTGCATGAACTCCTCCGGCTGGAAAAGGGACTGGCGCCATGCGATCACCGACTGCGCGTCGAACGCGAGCGAGAACGCCGGCGACCCCAGCAGGAATTCCATCGCCCGCTGATGCAGCACGTCGTAGGCCCATTTGCGGTCCGGCGCCGCGACGAAGAACTTCCGGCTGAATTCCGCCGACTCGAAGTTGATGTCCTCAAAGCCGAACAGGCTCTTCACCTTGTCGAAGAAGCCCTCCGGCCGGATCAACAGCGGCTTGAGCGGCACCGCGCTGCCGACGACGACCGCGGAAAAGTACCAGTCCGAGGTTTCCGATTCGCCCTTGGAATTCGTCGAGTGCGTCTCATAGTGATAATCGAACGCCAGCAGCGACCGCGCGTGCCAGGTTCCCGACGCGACGTTATAGGCGTAGCGGTTGCTGCCCTCCCGCAGACAGGCGAAGGACGGGTAGCGCGAATCAACACCGCCGACCTTATCCGGAGCGAACGCCAGCCCCTGCTGCGCTGCCCACGCCGCCAGCGCCTGGCGCCGCGCCTGCGCCTGCCAGATGGCGTAGACGGCCACCGTCGCCACCAGCAGGATGCCGAGCACGATGATGACTGGAAACATGTCCATGACCCTTGGGCGCAAAGCTTAGCCATGGCGGCGGCGTTTTCCAAGCCTTGGAAAAACTGGCCGCCGGCTTATCCTGATCGGGGATGCAGTCCCCGGCTGGCGGCTGGTTGCATGGCGGCCCGTTATGGGGTAAGATGCCGCCACGCCCACCGTGCGGCAAGTGCGCCACGGATTTGCCGCCCGAAAAGGACATGGTGGGCGATCGAATCATGAGCAGAAACTTCATCGCCTTGTGCCTGCTGGTGTTGGCCACGGGCTGCGCCACCAGCCCGGAGCGCCGGGCGGAGGACCCGGTGCCGCCGGATCCACGGCTGGCGGGGACGTTTCAATCGGACAAGGAAACCACGCTCGAGTACCTGCGCTCGACGGGGGCTTATTCCGCGGAGAAACTGGAGGAACTGGGCGCCCGCTTCGGGAAACTCCATGTGGCCTATACCAGGAATTACATTCGGTCCGTTTTCGAGGGGCAGACCAATCAGGGGCCCTTCAAGATCGTGGAGGTGGCGCCCCAGCACGTCCTGATCGAAACAACCGTGCCACCGCGGAACACACCCGTGCGGTACCGGCTGACCTTCACGGCTGACGGCTATTGGCTGTCCGGAGGCGTCCTGCCGGAGGGCTTCAAGGAGAAGTTTACTAGGACCGCCAACCCGCCGGCGGCGACGCCCGGCCAGCCGGCGCCGCCACGCTGAAGTCCCCGCCGGGCCGGGTCGCGCAGGCCGGACATGGAAAACGGCCGGCGCTCCAGCGTTGGAACGACCGGCCGTGCATCCACCCCGGCGGGGAACCGCCCGCTATTTCGCCTGGGCGTAGAGCTCTTCGACCCGCTTCCAGTTGACCAGGTTCCACCAGGCGGCGACGAAATCCGCGCGCCGGTTCTGATACTTGAGGTAGTAGGCGTGTTCCCAGACGTCCACGACGAGGATTGGCTGGCCGGTGAACGGCGCGACGCCGACCATCAGCGGATTGTCGTGGCCCGGCGTGGCGCCGATGCTCAACTTATCCTGGTCGTTGAGGTAGAGCCAGGCCCAGCCGGACGCAAACTGGCCGACCGCCGCGGCGGTGAATTTCTGCTGGAACGCGGCGAAGTCGCCAAAGGCGGCCTTGAGATCCGCCGCCAGCGCGCCGGCGGGCTGGCCGCCGCCCTGTCCGCTCAGGATGTCCCAGAAGAGGTTGTGGTTCCATGTGCCGCCGGCATTATTGCGGACCGCCGTCCGGATGTCCTCGGGCACGGCCTTGAGGTTGGTCAGCAGATCTTCCAGGCGCTTGGCGTGCAGTTCGGGGTGCTTGTCGAGCGCCGCGTTGAGATTGTTGACATAGGCGGCGTGATGTTTGTCGTGATGGATTTGAACCGTCAGCGCATCCATGTGAGGCTCCAGTGCCGAGTAGGCGTACGGCAGGTCCGGCAGTTTAAGCGGCATAGCGTGCTCTCCTTCTGTTGGTTGTTGCGTTGCGCGTCCCAGCGACAGGGTGTACAGCATACCGACAAAACCAGCCAAGTCAATGCAGCACGGCGGCCAGTTGCGCCCACAACTCGTCCAGCGCCTGCGGAATCACCTTCACGTCGGCGAACACCGGCATGAAGTTGGTGTCGCCGTTCCAGCGCGGCACGATGTGCAGGTGCAGATGATCGCGCAGCCCCGCGCCGCCGGCGGCGCCGAGGTTGATGCCGAGGTTGAAGCCGTCGGGCCGCATGGTTTTCTTCAGGGCCGACACGGCCGCGGTGGTCAGGCGCATCAGTTCCGCCTGCTCGGCGGGCCGGAGATCCTGGAGCTCGGCCACGTGGCGGCGCGGCGCCACCATCAAGTGTCCGCCGTTGTACGGGAAGCGGTTGATCATCAGGCCGCAGGTCCGGCCGCGCTTGAGCAGCAGGTTGGCGCGGTCCCGGTGCGGCGGGCTGCGGAAGGCCGCGCACAGAAAGCAGTTCCGCGCGCGGGACTGGCGGATGTATTGGATGCGCCACGGCGCCCACAAGTTTTTCATAATCCTTGCTCCTCCGTCCGGTGTCCCGGCTTGCGCTGGCTTCCCTGCCTGATCATCAGCCCATCCTTCTGCTCCGCCCGGCCGCCGCCGCACCTTTTCAGGTTGCGCGCCGGGCGGCGGGCGGGCTAAGCTGGGCTCCAGTATCCGGCAGCCCGCGCGCCATGGCGACAAAAAAACAGCCTTCCGATCCGACCGCCGCCCGGCCGGCGCTGTGGCTGATCTATGGCGAGGACGAGTTCCGCGTGAAAGCGGCCGCGCGCCAGCGCGTGGATGAACTCTGCCCGCCCGCCGACCAGGCCTTCGGCCTGGAAACCATCGGCGGGCAGGCGGCCAACGCCGAGGAGGCCGGCGCGGCGCTCAAGCGCTGCTTGGGCGCGCTGCGCACCCGCGGTTTCCTCGGCGGGCGCAAGGTCGTCTGGCTGCAGGACGCCAATTTCTTCGCCGATACGGCGACCCTCAAGGGCGAGACGCTCAAGGAGCACCGCGACGCCTTCGCCCGGGAACTGAAACAGGGCTTGGGCGCGGACGTGGCGCTGGTGATCAGCGCGTCCAAGGTGGACGGCCGCTCTGCGTTTTGCAAGGTATGCAAGGAACTGGGCACCCTGGCGGCTTTCGAACAGCCGGAAACAAGCCGCCAGCAGGCCGGCCCCGCCCGCGCCTGGGCCGTGGACTGTTTCCGTCGGGCCGGCGTGCGCGTCGGCGACGACGTGCTGGACGCGTTCCTGCAACAGGCCGGCTTCGATACGCGCCAGATCGCGACGGAGGTCGAGAAGCTGTCCGTCTACCTCGGCGACCGGAAGGACCTGCGCTCCGAAGACGTCCGTCTGCTCGTCGCGCCCGCCCGCGAGGCGGAGTTCTGGGCGCTGGCCGACGCTGTGTGCGAGCGTGATCTGCCCGAAGCCTTGGCGGTCTGCCGGCAGTTCCTGTATCAAGATCCCAATGCGCATGTCGGGCTGCTCATCAATCTCGCAAACCGTTTCCGGGAGCTGATTCTGTTGCGCGCCTGTCTCGACCGCGGCTGGCTCCGGCTCGTCGAGAAGGGCACCTGGAAAAACGCGGAGTGGAAAAAAACGCCGGAGGTGGACGCCGCGCTGGCGGCCGTGGAAAAAGATCCGCGCCAGAGTAATCCCTATGGCCTCTACCACCGCGGCGCGCAGGCCCGCAACTTCAGCGCCGCCGAGCTGCACCGCGGCCTGGCGGCCACCGTGGCCGCGCACGAGGCGATCCTCACGGGCGCCTCCGCGCCGGACACCTTGCTCGAATTGCTGCTGCTCAAGCTCCTGCGGCCGGCGAAGTCCTGAAGGTCTAGAGCAGATTAAATAAAACTATAGCCGCACGAGACGAACCAACTTCGCGCGTCTGCGGCGGTCACCTGGGCCAAAGCTATGGCGATTGCCTCCCCAAGCGCCTCGGAGCTACGTGCCTTGGTTGCACGCAGCCACGCCTT
>CAIQIC010000302.1 GCA_903871765.1 uncultured Lentisphaerota bacterium | reverse complement strand
GGTTTGGGGGCGTCTGTCGGCTTCGCCGCCTCCGCCGGTGCACTGGCGGGCTGCAGCGTTGCGACCGGTGCCGGGTTCTTCGGTGCGGCCGGCGCACTCGCGGGCTGCGGCTTCACGGATGAGGTCGCATTCTTTGGCTCAGCCTGCACACTGGCGGACTGTGGCTTTGCGGAGGGTGTCGGGTTCTTCGGTTCGACCGGCGGACTGGGCGGCTTGCTCGTCTCTTTATTGCCCAGCCCGGCCAGGGCACTCTCCAGCTTCTCCATCCGCTGTTTCAATTGTGCGTTCTCCTGCTTGAGGTTCTTCGCGTCCTCACCGGGCGAAGCCGTGCCAGCAGAAGCCGCAGGAGCCGCCTGCGATGAGGTCGCCGGCCCATTCCGTGCGACGGCCGCCTTCCTGAGTTCCTCAATCGCACTCTCCAGCCTCTCGAGGCGGCGCCGCAATTGGGCATTCTCCTGCTGAAGATACTGGGGATCTTCGGCTCGCCCTACAGAGGCCACGCCGAGTAGCACCACGCCACATAGCAGGATGTTCATTCTCTTCATGACTGTTCCCTTTCGTCCAGATCCTTTGACTTGCCGTCCACGCCGGTTTTCGCCGTGGGGGCGGCCTCTGGATCTCGCATGAAATCCTGGAGTGAATCGGAGGAGAGTACCCTGTCGATATCCAACAGGATTTTGACGGATTGTGCCACCTTGCCCATGCCCAGGATGAAGTCGGTGTTGACGGAGGGGCCGAACTGGGGGGCTTCCTCGATGTCGTTGCCGGCGATGTCCAGGACCTCCTGGACGCGATCCACGACAATGCCGGTGTTGAACTTGCGGCCGGACTGGGTGATCTCGACGACGATGATGCAGGTCTGCTCCGTGACCTCGGCGGTCTCCATGCCGAATTTGGTCCGCAGGTCCACCACGGGAATGACCTGGCCGCGCAGATTGATGACGCCCTTGATGTGCGAGGGTGTCTGCGGTACGGCCGTGATCTGCATGTACCCGATGATCTCGCGGACCTTCAGGATTTCCAGACCGTACTCTTCGTGGGCGAGGGCGAAAGTCAGGTACTTGCCTTCCTTTTCCAGCATCGCCTCTCTTTCCGTGTGACTTTGCGTCGCTGCTGCTGCCATGACAGACTCCTTAACCAGTGTGAGAAAGGGTCGCCGGCCGCCGTCACCTCTAAGGCCGGCATGTTGGGCTGAATCGGCAGATTATAGATGAAAAGTAACCAGAATGTTTCTGGTGCGGCGTGCGGTTGGGCTTACTTCTATTGCGGTTTGTCGTACACGCGTGACGACGGGCGGGGGGAGCCTGCGGTGCGGGCGCAGAAACAGAACGTGACCGGCCGGTGTGTCGGCCGGCGGAGACGGTGCGATTCGCAATCCGGGCTTACATCATGTTGAACTGGTGCAGGGTGGTCAGCAGGGCCGGCACCGACTCGACTTGCAGCTTCTCCTGGACGATCTTGACCTCGCCGTGGGTCTGGCGCCGCCGCTGATCTTCGGCCAGCGCGGCGTTGATGC
>CAIQIC010000301.1 GCA_903871765.1 uncultured Lentisphaerota bacterium | reverse complement strand
GGCGCTTGAGCGTCTGCTTGATCAGGGCCCCATCGTGATGCCGGGCCGCGTCCACCAGCTCGGCCAGACCGAAAGGCGTGGCGGCAGCTTCGTGCGCTCCGTTCCGGCGCAGGACCATGATGCGCTCGTGGGGCGTCGGGACCACGCCTTCGTCCTGGGTGATGAGCTCTTCGTACAGTTTCTCCCCCGGCCGGATCCCCGTGTACACGATCTCGATGTCGCGGTCCGGCGCCTTGCCGGACAGTCGAATGAGGTCGCGGGCCATGGCGTAGATATTGACCGGCGTGCCCATCTCCAGGATAAAGAGCTCCCCGCCCGCGCCCATGCCGCCGGCCTGCAGGATCAGTTGGCAGGCTTCAGGGATCGTCATGAAATAGCGTATCATCCCCTGATCGGTGACGGTGACGGGCCCACCGGCCTTGATCTGGCGTTGAAACAGGGGAATCACCGAGCCGGACGATCCGACCACGTTGCCGAACCGCACGGCCATAAAACGCGTAGGGCCGTTCGGGCGCGACTGCAGCAGGATCTCGGCCATCCGCTTGCTGGCGCCCATCACGCTGGCGGGCCGGACGGCCTTGTCGGTCGAGACCAGCACGAAGCGCTCGACGCCCGCGTCGGCCGCCAGATCCATGACGACCTGGCTGCCGAGCACGTTGTTGAAAACCGCCTCCCACGGGTTGGCTTCCAGCATGGGCACGTGCTTGCAAGCCGCGGCATGAAACACGACCTGGGGCTGGTAGTCGTGAAAGACCCGCGCCATCAGGGGCCGGTGCTGCACCCGGGCCATCACGGGGACCACGTTGTTGAACTTGCGTTCCTGCCTGAGTTCCATCTCGATCATGTAAAGGTTCAACTCGCAGGCCTCCACCACCACGAGCTTGGCCGGCTGAAACCGGATGATCTGGCGGCAGAGTTCCGCGCCGATCGAGCCGCCGCCGCCGGTCACGATGACGGTCTTGCCCGTCAGGTACTGGCCGATCGTTGCCATGTTCATCCGGACGGCGGGACGGCCCAGCAGATCCTCGAAATTGACCTCGCGGATATCGTTGACGCTGACCCGGCCGTCAATGATCGCCGTGATCGGCGGCAACGTGCGGCAGCGCAAGCCCGCCTGCTCGCACAGCGCCACGATCTGGCGCATCTTATCTCCGTCCAGGCTCGGGATCGCAATCAACACCTCCGCGACCTCGTAGCGCAACGCGATCGCCGGCAGGCCCTGGATCGGTCCGCAGATGGCCACGCCGTGCAATGTCCGCCCGATGATGGACGGATCATCGTCCACGCAGCACATCACCTGGTAGCGTGACGCCTGGTCGCCCTGGATGTCCCGCAGAATCTTGTCCGCGGCGTCTCCCGCCCCGACGACCAGCAGCCGGGTGCGATGCCGGGGCGTAGCCGCCGCACTCTTGTCTTCCTCAGCTTGGTGCTTCCGGCGCCGCAGGGTGGAATAATAAAACCGGATCCCGGCGCGCAGGCCACCGCACAGGAAAAAGGTGAACACGCAGTCGGCCAGGAAAACAGAGCGGGGATAGCCGTGGAACCGGTTGATATAGGTCAATCCGGCAATGATGATGAGCGTCGAAACAGCGCTGCCCTTGAAGATCCGGACAGCATCGTCGAAGCTGGTGTAACGCCAGAGCCCCTGATACGAGCCCAGCAGGAAGAAGACCGCGCATTTGATGGCCAGAACCCACGGGAGAATGGCGAACAGTTCGTGCCGGGATGCGCCGGGCAGGACGAACTCGAACCGGAACTCGTACGCCATGGACAAGGAGGCGACAAAGCAGATCAAGTCCAGCAGCAGCACGACATAAAAATTGCGATTTTTTAGCTGACGCAGCATGTGTTTTTATAATCCTGGTTTGATACCATTTTGCGCAGCAGACAGAATACAGTAGCAGCAGTCAGCAGCAGTAGCTAGTAGTAATAGCCAGCAGCCAGTAGTCATCCCGACATTCAGAAGCGTCAAGAAAAAAAATACCAACGGCGTCGTTGGCTTCTCAAACTATTGTGATCCTATTGCAGCAGGCCGCCCGTTGAAAATCAGGGCACGCCTGATTTTTGCATCAGGGAATTCCTGATGTTATCAAAGCAGAAATTTGGATGTTCGCTTCTTCTTCGCCCTCGGCTACGGGGCCAGCGGCGGGAATTGTTCAATGCTGGTCGCGCGGCGAACCCAGATCGAAGTAGTCACACGCGCCGCGATCCGCGGCCAAGCGGCGCGCCAGCGTCGTCTTCCCGCACTGGCGTGGCCCCAGCAACGCCACAACGGGCGAGCGCCCCAGAGCCGATTCCACTTGCCGGGCATACGAAACACGCGCAATCATGGGACCACAATAACCTGTATTATTCGGATATCAACTCCGAATATTATAAAATAAAGCGCGGTCAAGCCCACGCACTCCACATGGTGTTACACCTTCCGGAGTCTGCTTTAGATTGGACGTTCGCTTCCTCTTCCCGATTTCCAGACGTTCCTTACCGTTTCGCAGACCCGCTGAATGTCCGCCTCCGTCATGGCGGTCCCGGACGGCAGGCACAGCCCCCGCGCAAACAGCTCCTCGCTCACGGACTTCGGACTTCCGCTTGCCCGCCGAAGCCCAGGGGGCGAAGGCGGGACCGCCGACCTCCGACCTCTGCCCTCCGCCTCCCGTCCCATCTCCACCCCGCACCCGGCACTTCGCACCCGACACCCTGCAAACACCGGCTGCAGATGCATCGGCTTCCAGACCGGCCGCGCCTCGATGTTCTCGCGCTCCAGCGCCTCCCGTACCGCATGGGTATCGGAGCCGAATTCCTTGGGGGTGATCAGGATCACCGTCAGCCAGCGGTTGCTGCGGCTCCATTCCGGTTCGGGCATGAACGCGATGCCCGGCAGGTTTCCGAGCAGCGCCTGATAGGCCGCGCAGATTTCGCGCTTGCGGCGCACGCGCTCAGCGAGCACCTGAAGCTGCCCGCGGCCGATGGCGGCCACGATATTGCTCATCCGGTAGTTGTATCCAACCTCCGAGTGCTCGTACCAGGGCGCCGGGTCGCGCGCCTGCGTGGCCCAAAAGCGGGCCTTCTTGAGGATCGCCTCATCATCAGCCACCAGCATGCCGCCGCCGGACGTGGTGATGATCTTGTTGCCGTTGAATGACAGAATCCCCATGACCCCGAACGACCCGCAGGGGCGACCGCGACACGTTGCGCCCAGCGCCTCGGCCGAATCTTCGATCAGTGGAATTCCCTCCCGTTCCAGAATCGGCACGATGCGCCCGTAGTCTGCGCTCTGTCCGTACAGGTCCACGACGATAGCCGCCTTGCAGCGGATACCGCGCGCCTTGAGCTCGGCGATCGCCTGCTCCAATCCTACGGGATCCATGTTCCAGGTTTCCGGCTCCGAATCAATGAATACGGGGATGGCGCCTTCGTAGAGGATCGGGTTGCAGGACCCGGAGAAGGTCAGTGTCGAACACAGCACGTGGTCGCCGCGGGAGACGCCGAGGTACTTCAGGCCCAGATGGATGGCGGCCGTCCCCGAGACCAGCGCCGCGCCGCCCTTGCGACCTGCAACCGCAGCCGCTTCGCGTTCAAACGCGTCCACCATCGGTCCCAGCGGCGCGATCCAATTTGACGCGAAGGCCTCCTTGACGAACTCAAGCTCCCCGCCGCCCATGTGGGGGGGCGAGAGGAATAGGCGTTTAGTATGCATGGCGGGTGTCGGATTTCAGGATGTCAGGGGACAGGAGACAGGCGTCAGGGGGCAGGAGACAGGCATCAGAAGACAGGTGACAGCAGAAATGGCAACGGGTTCTTGATCATAGCGCCGAGCATTTTTCCGACCTCTCTGTTGAGCGTAACAAGTTCTTTATGAACGGCATCCGTTATATAACCACAGTCTCTGGCAAAATCGAGCGATGAATCGGTCTCATTGCTTTCGCCATCACAGTCGGTCAGTTTTGATACGAAATGTGCCTCATATCTGCGTTTGGCCCACGCTTCGCGCAAGTTCAGACACACAGACCGGGAAGATCGCCTTATTTGGCTGGTCAATGCGTATCTCTCCTCCAGCGGGAACTTCTTGCTGATTTCAAAAACTCTCATGGCAAGATCGTAGGCTTTTTGATAAACGACAAGTTCCTTGACAGTTTGTACCGCCATTTGTTTTCTCCCTCTGCCTCCTGTCCCCTGCCCCCTGCCCCTGCCCCTGCCCCTGCCCACCGCCCTCGGATTTCCGACCTCGGACCTCGCCCCCTTCCCGCCCCCTGTCCCCTGCTCCCTATCTCCTGATCTCCTGACCGCCTGATGTCCTTCCTCCTTCTACTGCCCCTTTCCCTGCAACCTTGCCCACCACATCCCGAGGTACTCGTGCAGTGCCGTATCGGCGATGACCAGATTGGCCGCATTCGGGAAAAAGCGTCTTGGAGAGAACCGCGGCTCGCCATCGCTCCGACCGCACTGGCCGGCGGGCGCGGGGACCGGGTTCATGCCCAACGCCTTGCACAGCAGCATGGCGCGCGGCATGTGGTAGTCTGAGGTGACAAGGACGAACGGGGCCGTACCGACGATCTCGCGGATCAAACGCGCCTCGTCCTGCGTGCAGGTGGCGCCGGTCACAGGCCGCAGATCCTGGCGGGGTATCCCCACGGTTTCCGCCAGTTGGTCAACGAGCCGATCCTGGAGCGGGACTTCCAACAGATCGCCCACCGAGAGCAGAATATTACCATGCGGCAATTGGCGGTAGATCCGCAGGCCTTCGACAAAACGGGCGAGGGACGCCTCTTCCAGTCGAGCGCCGATGGAAAACGGCCAGTTGGTTGAGCACCCGCCGCACAGTACCGCGATCCACACCACGCCCTCCGTCCCGCCCGGCATCTCACGCAAGGCTTCTGAGGTCATGGGCTGGTATCTGCCGGCCAGCGACTTATGCATGCAGCCCGGAACCTGCGGATAGCCGAACATCAGGAGCACAAGCAATCCCAGGAGCAGCGCGCATCTGCCGGTCCTGGCGTACTTCCGGCTCCGCAACAGGATGAACCCGAGAATCGCGAGTCCCAGGCCGAACGTCAGGGGCTGGCACAGCGCCGCGATAACTTTTTTCATCGCGAAGAACATATTTACTTGCGCATGACCCTGTATGGCTCTAGCCAGTTCCGGCCAGCGCGGCAACGATCCGCCCTGCTGTCTTGCCGTCCCACAGCGGCGGGCGGAACAGCCGTCGGCCAGCGCTCTTCGCCTTGGCATACGCTTCCCGCATCCGTTCCACACTGTTGCCCACCAGGACGCTGGTGCCGCCGTGTTCTCGCAATGTCACCGGACGTTCCGTAGTCGCTCGCAGCGTCAGGCAGGGTGTCCCCAGCACGCAACACTCCTCCTGCAGCCCGCCGCTGTCCGTCAGCATGACTGCCGCCCCCATGGTGAGCCGCAGCATTTCGCGATAGCCCACCGGCTGGAGCAGCACCAGGCCGTCGCAGGCGATGACCTCTTCCCACAGCCCGAAGATCTCAAGCTGTTTCTTCGTCCGGGGATGGATCGGCCACACGACCGGCATTTCCGCCGCAATTTCGCGCATGACGTATCGCATCAGCGGCGCCAGCACATCCCGGCGGTCGACATTGGAGGGACGGTGCAGTGTCAGGGCGGCGTAGGGAGAAAGCTGAAAGTCGAAATTGAAAATCCTTCCCAGGGGAGGAGCAGAAAGCCGGGCTTGGTCGGGGAAGAGGCGGTTGTTGTGGATGACCTGGGCTATATCGAGCCTCGCCGCAGCTTCCCGGTGTGCCTCCAGCGTGTCGATCATGATGTTGCCGACCATGTTGATGCGCTCATCAGGAGTCCCCTCCTTGCGCAGGTTCTCCGAGGAGATCACGTCGGGGGTGAGCAGCAGATCGGAGAGTCGGTCCGTAACCATCCGGTTGATTTCCTCGGGCATGTCCATGTCGAACGACCGGAGCCCCGCTTCGATGTGCGCCAGCTTCAAGTGTTCCTTCTTGGCGACCAGCGCGCCCGCGCAGGTGGCATTCACATCGCCCACGACCACGATCCAGTCCGGCCTGCCGTCCAGCACCGTTTTCTCCAACGCTATCATCGTGCGGCCGACCTGTTCCGCATGCGAACCGGACCCGACATCAAGGTCAATATCCGGCCGCGGGATATCCAAGGCCTCGAAGAACGAGGCCGACATGCATTGATCATAGTGCTGGCCCGTGTGCACCAGGACATGCTCAAGGCAGCCCCCGCGGGCGTTGTGTGACGCGAGCGCGTGAACAAACGGGGCGATCTTCATGAAATTGGGACGCGCCCCGACGACAGACATGATCTTCATGGCGGAGGCTCCTGCGGCACGTTCTGGGCTTGCACATCGTACTCCTCTGGCGTCGGCAGGGGGATATTCCTTGGCACCAGTTTCAGCCATCGATCCAGCGGTGGACACACGGTCACGAGGATGTACCCGAGATCCCGCCAGAAGGACCAGCGCTGCACATACTCCAGATTCAATCGCACCTTGACGGGATAGATCACCTCGTCATTGTACCGCTGCGGGTCGGCGGCGCGTGCGAGCAACTCCTCCTCGTTACGAAAGAACAGGGTGGCGGGGCCGGTGATGCCGGGCCGGACCGTCAGGGTCTTGCGCGCCTCGCCGTCCAGCCTGTCGCCATAGCCCGGCACATCCGGCCGCGGCCCAACCAGCGACATGTGGCCGGTGAGCACGTTGCACAACTGGGGCACTTCATCCAGCTTGAGTGTGCGCAGCACCTTGCCGAGGCGGGTGATGCGGGGATCCCCCGCCTTCGTGACGGTGCCGAAACATTGCGCATCCACCGCCATGGTCCGGAATTTCAGGACTAGGAACAGGCGGCCATGGCGTCCAACGCGCTGCTGAGTGAAAAGCACTGGACCTGATGATGTTAGCTTCACCATGACCGCGATCGCCAACGCCACCGGCATGAGCAGCATCAAACCGACAGCAGCCACCGCGGCGTCGAAGCAACGTTTGAAGAGGTTCTGACGGGCAGTCATCGTTGCAATCTCAAGCCGGGATGGACTGGGTAAACATCGTGGCTATCAGGTAAATTCACCATGTTACGTCCGGCAGTTGGCAATTGTCCGCCAAGGCCTTGATGATTG
>CAIQIC010000300.1 GCA_903871765.1 uncultured Lentisphaerota bacterium | reverse complement strand
GATTGTTGGTCTCCCCCAATTTTCTTAAATCCTCTTCCATTGATAATTGGTTGTGGAGGCTGTGCCGGACGCCAGAAAACGTGCCACAGAAATGACGAGAACTCTGGAACCATACACCGCCACTGTCTCGCACGACGGCTGATGAAGCAATCATACCCCGATGCATATCCTTGTATCGGATGGCCACCCAGGATTTATCCGGGAAAGTCAGGAAACAACCCAGCGAACCCACCGCCTGCGCCAGTTCATTAGTCGTCCGAGCCGCAGCCAATATTTTCAGGGATTCGCGGCAGGTTTTCTTTGACCAAATCACATTTAGCGGAAACGAGTTGAGATCGCTCAACCATTGGAAAAGCACCAAAAGCGCTATAACAAACACAACGCCAAGGATGATTTTGGATCGGCGTTTCATCACTCCAGCAACCTTTCTTCAATATGCATTTTTACGGGCGAAGAAGGTTTTGAGGATGATCTTGAAATCCAGGGCCAGCGACCAGTTCTCGAGGTAGTACAGGTCGTACTGGATGCGGTCGCGGATGTCGGTGTGGCCGCGCAGTCCGTTGACCTGCGCCCAGCCGGTGATGCCGGGCTTGGAGACGTGCCGCCACATGTAACGGCTGATGTCCTCCTTGAACTGCTCGACGAAGTGCGGGCGCTCCGGCCGCGGGCCCACCAGGCTCATGTCGCCCCGGAGCACGTTCCAGAACTGCGGCAGTTCGTCGAGGCTGTGCCGCCGCAGGAACGCCCCGACCCGCGTGCGGCGGGGGTCGTCCGGCAGCGCCCAGACCGGCCCGGTCTCGGCTTCGGCATCGGCGGCCATCGTGCGCAGCTTGTAGATCGTGAAGCCGCGCCCGCCCTCGCCGCAGCGCTCCTGGCGGAAGAATACCGGCCCGGGCGATTCGCGCTTGATCAGCACCGCCGCCATGCCGATGACCGGCGCGGCGACCAGCAGTCCCCAGAGCGCAGCGACAATGTCCTCCGTGCGCTTGAAGACGCGATTCCAGAAATAGTCCAGCGGCCACTTGCTGATGCCCAGCAGGGGGATGTCGCCCACCATGGTCATGCGCACCTTCTGCGTCAGCAGCCCGAACAGGTCCGGCACCATCTGGAAGGACACCAGGTTGCGCTCGCACAGGAGCATGATCTCGGCCAGCCGCTGGTTGGGCAGGGTGATGTCGGCCATGATCACCTGGTCAACCTCGCCGCGCTCGATGAAACCGGGCAGGTCGTCCACGCTGCCGCGCACGAGCTCGGCCGGAATCTCCGTCACCGGCGGCGCCGCGCTGCAGCGCAGAAAGGCCACGACGCGCGAACGCAGGGTCGGCTCGTTCTTCAGCGCCTGCTTGATGTGCGCCGCAATGGCATCGGTGCCGAGCACCACGACCCGGTTGACCTCCTCGCGATGCCGCGCCAGGTTCCACTCGATGCGGAAAAGAATCCAGCGCTCCAGCAACACCAGCCCGGCGACCGTGAGGAATGAAATGGCGGCGACCACGCGCGAGTACGGCGGCTCGGTGCGGATGGCAAACGCCAGCGCCGTCGCCAGCAACAGGCCCCAGCCCGTGGCGCGGACCAGCCGGGGGATCCGGTCGCTGAACGAGCCCGTCTGCGGCCGGGTGTACAGGCCCAGCGAACGGAAGATCAGCAGGAACAGCACGGTGCCGACGCCTGCGCCGTACAGGTAGAGCGCCAGCGGCGGGATCCGCTCGTGGCGCAGCGGAATCCAGCCCGCGAAGAAGCGCAGCCAAACGGCCAGCAGAAAACCGCAACCCACCGCCACCGCATCCGCCACCACCGCCGCCGTGCTGCACATCACGTCAAACGTATCCCGCGTACGCATGCGGGCATCCTAAACCAAACCCGCCCGGCGGACAAGCGTTCCGGCGTTCGACGCTCTGCGGGCTGCTGATCGCCAAAAGACCAACCGGCGAAGGTCTCAGATAAGTCGCAAGGGGACGGCATACAGTTTGTCGGCTAACGGTAAGACTTCGTCCCCGCCGTACAAGACCACCCCGCGCAGGAAGCGATGGCCGAGGGCGTCCCGGCATTCGACCAAGCCCTTCAGATCGCGGGCATCGACCCGATGCCCGGCTTTGACCTCCAAGGCCGTAACCCGCCCGTCCTGCTCCACCACAAAATCCGCTTCGCCACCGCCATGCGACCGCCAGAAATAGAGGGGCCGTTGACTCCCATAGGCGGACCATTTCTTCAACTCGCCGGCCACCCAGGTCTCGATCAACGCGCCCGCCAAGCCCCCCACCGTGACATCGCGCCACGATCGCCAGCCCAGCAAGGCGGCCACCATACCCGTGTCACTCCAGTAGTGCTTGGGTGCTCGCACCAGTCGTTTCCCCACGTTGGCGTTGTACGGCAACAGCTCGAAACGCTGATAGGTCGTCGTCAGCCAATCGGCATACCGGCGGGCCGTCGGCTGCGGTAGTCCCAGTTCCCG
This sequence comes from uncultured Lentisphaerota bacterium, assembly GCA_903871765.1. Taxonomy (GTDB): domain Bacteria; phylum Verrucomicrobiota; class Kiritimatiellia; order CAIQIC01; family CAIQIC01; genus CAIQIC01. Next base: position 2,118 of record CAIQIC010000300.1, on the reverse strand, counting down.
GGCCACGGCCGACAGGTTCAACATCTGACCGGACCGCGCGGCCAGCAGTCGGATCATGCGCACGTACAAATCCGCGTGTTCAATGCGCACCAGGTCCAGCACGTCGCGCTGCAGATAGGTGCCCAGATAACTTTCGAACCAGAGCGCGCGCTGGGCGGGATCGTGGTAGCCGGCTGGCTCCGGATAGCCTCCGCGCAAGATGGTATCAGCCAGCCAGTTGGTATCGGGCGGGCCGGTTTTCTTCAGCCGCTCGCGCAAGGCTTCCTGAGGCCAGTCTTCTTCCATAAACAAACCAAAGTCGAACGGCGTGCGTTCCATGCGTTCCGCGCGCGAGAAGGGCCACAGTTCCAGCAACGCCACCCGCCCGGCCAGGCTCTCGCTGATCCGCCCCATCGCCAGCCAGAGCGCCGATCCGGTGATCAAGTACTGGCCGCCTGCCCGGTTTGCATCCACACGGCGTTTAATCGCACGAAAGAGGTCCGGTACATGCTGAATCTCGTCGATCGCCAGCGGGCCTGTGAATCCGGCCAGCCAGCCATCCGGATCGGCCGCGGCCGCGGTCCGGGCCAACGGATCTTCCAGCGAAGCGTAGCCCACGCCGTGTCGTGCGCAGAATTCCCGCACCAGGGTGGTCTTGCCGACCTGCCGGGCCCCCGTCACGCTGACGACCCGGAACACATTGAAGGCGGATTGAAGCCGCGCAGTTAAGCTGCGTAATTTATTCATGGCGCGTTATAATATACAACACTGAACGTGAGGCAAGCGAAAAGCGCGGCGGCGGAAGGCCGATTGTCGCTGACCTCGCAGGGGGTGGCTATGCTGTTCGACAGAAGCGCGGACGACACCATCATTCGCCGTCGGCTCCCGCGCGCTTATTTGACGCCGTATTCCCGGAGCAATTTGACGAGTTCCACGCGCCGGGGATTACCCCGTTCTCTGCGGCTCGTGGCCTCCGATTCCGGATCGCCATCCCGGGCCCACTCGAGCACACTGAAGCCCTTATACGTGTTCTTGGCGCGGGGATTGGCCCCGGCCGCCAGCAGCATACGGGCGACTTCAACTTGTCCCGCTTCGGCCGCGGCCAGGAGGGGATTCCAACCCCGCCGGGAGCTCGTTTGATTGACCAGCGCACCGTGCGCCAGCAGGATTTCCACACAGGCCTGGTGACCCTTTCTGGCAGCTAACACCAAAGGGCTAAAACCAAACTGCGGCAACAGGTTGACGTCCGCCCCTTTGGCGATCAAACGCTGGAGGACATCCGACCAGCCGTTCTCCGCCGCGCCATGAATAGGATACACGTCATAATGGCCTGACTGCGCCCGAACGTCGACGCTACGCCGGATCAACTCCAGCGCGATGGCTTCGTTGCCTTTCTCGCAGGCGAGCGTCAGCGGCGTATGGCCGAATTCGAACCGCACATTGACCAGATCGTTACTGTCCAGAATTGCGCGGACGATGTCGGGGGCCTGCTGCGTGATGGCCATGTAGAGTTTGTGCTTGGCCAGTTCCCGGGCAATCACATCCAGCCCATTCGTGATATTCGGCGCGTCATAACTGAACTCCGGGATATCCATGCCACGAAGTGGCGTGAGATCCTTGACGGCTGTTTCCCGCACATCAAGACGCTCAAGCGGCATGCCTTTCAAGGGGGTGAGGTCCTGCACGTCGCTTTCCATGGACAGACGACGCAATGGCTTTCCGGCCAGCGGCGCGAGGTTGGTGATGGCGGTGCCTCTGATGGTCAGTTCCTCCAACGGCAGCGATTCGATGCCCGCCAGGGAACGCAATTCGAAGCAAGCGCCGAGAAAAAGTTCCCGGATGGGGATCCCGCGTAGTATCGCCAGGTTCGTGATGCCTGAATCCCAAAGGTTGAGGTAAACCAGCCCGGAAGAATCCACGCTCATTTGCGGGTGCGCGAGTTTGTGCGCCGTCAGGCGCTGCCGGTATTCCGCTTCCATGTTGAACGTGAGCTCGTTCATGGAACGGCGCCCGGCAATGGGCGCCAAGTCCGCCACCGGACAATGGTCCATCCGCAACGTATCCAGTGGCGCATTGCTGAGCGCCGCCAAGTCGTAGACCTCTGTGTTCGACAGATTCAGATCCTTGATAGGCATTCCT
>CAIQIC010000299.1 GCA_903871765.1 uncultured Lentisphaerota bacterium | reverse complement strand
CTGCGCGCGCAGGTTGGTGAATTTCGCATCCTGCTCCTTCGGCCAGCAGGGGAAGACCCGGATGGTGTCCCCGACGCTCTGCATCAGGAACTCGGTGACGATGGCCGCCACACCGATGCTTTCCGTCATGAACGTGCCGTGTGCACACCCGAGCCAAACAAACAAGCCGTTGGGCAGTTCCCGGTTCTTGAACCATGCTTTCGTGACCGGGACCGCCTCCGGCATGGACAGCCTGGCCTTGGCAATATTGAACACGACATGAGAATTAATACCGTTCAAACGAGTGTCCTTGATGGTGCGACGAAACAGTTCTTTGACCGGTTCAGGAGAGAACCAGGTAACTTGTTCCGCCGGAAACACCGGTACGGCAGGCACGGTGAGATTGTGCTCGCCAATCTCCTTGTACTTACAGCCGGCCCAATCCACAACCACCGGTTTGCCGTTCGCATCCAGCGCCACCGGGTAATCCGCAAGCAGGGCTTTCATGGCGAGGCACTCCGCGGCCAGATCCCTGTCTTTTCCCAATTCCTTGGACGCCTTGTTGAAAGCGTCGAAGGTGTAATGCACATAGGCAATGTCGAAAGGACAGTTGTTGATGCCATAGTCGCCATGTTCCGGACTATACGACGGCCCGAGCAGGATCTTCCCGGCGGCATCCTTACTGCACTGCTTCATGAACGAAAGATAGAACCTCGCCGCTTCGCGAAGCGTCGGGTAGATCTTCGCCTCCAGGTATGCGCGATCCGGATCACACAGATGCTTGTGCCACAGATTCTGCGCCGTCATCCCGACCATGCCGATGGTGATGCACCAGGGAAGCGAGAATTGCGTCCGGCGGTTGACGCTTTTGCAGACGGCGGGATCGGGTTCGTGCAGAGTTTGGGCGGCCGCGTAATACACCCCCTCACAATCAAAGATCTCTTTGGCCTGCCATTGGGCCCGGGGCAGCATGCCGTGGATATACGAGATCCAGGGGTCCGCAAGGTCCGGATGGTTGGCGGAAATCACCGACCAGTAGGGCTGCCAGGAATTGTAGTTGAAATGAAAATCCCCATGCCAGGGGGTATCGTCGGTGGCCAGCGGAGGCATGAGCCCTGCGGGGAATCTTCCGCCCGGCTGGGAGACGGTCCTCGCGAAATACATCATCCGGTACCACCAGTGCTGCAGGTCGCGGTCAGCCAGTTCCACGCCGCTGCGGGCCCAGAAAGCGCTCCAGGCCTGCTCGTGACCGGCAATCAGTTTTCCCTGTGAACGTTCCGCTTCAGCCGCGGTTCTCTTCGCCAGCGCAATGGCGGCAGTACGCACGTCGCCCGTGGTGATATCAAAGGACGTGACTAACGAAACCACCTTGGTGCCGCCTGTTCCCGTTACCGCCACGCAGTATTCCATTCCTTTGTAGTCCATGTCGCCCGGCAGTGTCACGTGCAGCCACTCCACGCCGTCACTCTTGCCTTCCTGCCCGCCACGGACGGGCTCGATGCTCACCGCCTCCTTGGAGGTAATGAGGAGAACATTCCGGTCGGCCAACACCCGAACCTCGGTTTTGTCGCCCTTGCCCGCAGTGATCGCGGCAACGGCACGCTGCAGATCCAATGTGCCCTGGGTCACGGTTGACACGCCGATGCGGAGCGCCGCAGCACACAGAGGCTGGGGAAACGCATGTCCATAGCTTGGATAAACACCACTCGGACCCGTTACCGCCCGGGTCCGGACATTCACCTTGGGCAGAGGACCATCCTTGGATGTGTCCACCCGCGCATCCCAGATATCGTTCTTGGTTATCCGGAGGAAAAGGCTGCCCTCCTTCTCCCAGACAATTCCGTAAAGATCGCCATTGCCGATGATGAGGCTCTCCGTTTGCCCATCCGCCATTTTGGACAAATGAACTCCG
>CAIQIC010000298.1 GCA_903871765.1 uncultured Lentisphaerota bacterium | reverse complement strand
GCCGGTTCCGTCTCATTTCTTCCCGAATCAGCTGCACCGTGGCAGTACCTAATTTATGTCGCATATGCGACATAATTTAGGTAGCATGATCAAAGATCGTCATCCGTGGAATGTGGGGCAAACGCAGATCCAAATGCTGCAAATAAGGGGTTGATCCCCAAATTCACGTCGAATTTGCCATAACCCGTCCGTACCGAAATTATGTCGCATATGCGACATAATTTGTGAAACAGAAGAAGGGTTACTCCCTGGGCTTGAGGATCCCCTGGAGGTTCAAATCTTAGATGTTGCCCTGTGATCCCAACGATTTTACAGCCCGCACCAGGGCCCCTGCTTCGTCCGGAGTGCCGATCGTAATCCGCAAATAGTTCTTCACGACAGGCTGGTTGAACCAGCGCACCAGGATTTTCCGATCCCGTAGTTTCTCGAGCCAGGTGGGCGCCGGAAACAGCGGCGCCTGGACGAGAATAAAATTCGTCTCACTCGGGAAAACACGGAACCCGAGTTTCGTCAGCTCCCGGCTCAACTCCTCGCGCGTGGCGATGATCCTGCGGATGTCGCGAATGAAGCCCATGTCGAGCATCCGGTCCGCCTCGTCAAGCACGAAGATCTCGACGCTGTCCAACTGCACGAAACGCTGGTTCATCAGGTCGAGCAACCGGCCGGGGGTGGCCACGACGATATCCAGGCCGCGCGCCAGCGCGACCTCCTGCGGCCGCTGGCCGACGCCGCCGAAAATTACGGTGTGCGTGGCGCGCAGGTGCCGCCCGTAGGCGCGGATGCTGTCGCCGATCTGGGCGGCGAGTTCGCGCGTCGGCGCGAGCACCAGCACCCGGGGCCGGCCGCGCGCCGGGGGGCGCGGGTGCCGGACGAGGTGCTGCAGGATGGGCAGCATGAACGCCGCGGTCTTGCCCGTGCCCGTCTGCGCACAACCGAGCAAGTCGCGTCCGGCCAATAAATGCGGGATGGCTTGAACTTGAATCGGGGTGGGGATGCGGTAACCCTCCTCGGCCAGCGCCTGCTGCAACGGGGGCAGGAGCAGATCGAATACGCCCGGCGCCGGGGCGACAGCGGGCCGGCCGGGCAGCGGGGGCGGCAGGGCCCCGTGCGCGGAGTGCGAATGGGGGCGATGTTCCGGACGCGTTTCCGCGGACGGTTTCGGTAGGGCGTGTCCGGCCTGGTGGCCGGGCAATGGCTGCGGCTTGCTATGCATGGAATCTCCCGTCCGGTCATGTTAAGTCTCAGCCCGCCGGACGCGTGGAGGAGAAAGGCTGCGACTTTCGCAGCGGCGAAGATGACGCCTCAAGGTCTGTAAACGTGGGCACTTTACCGTTTAGGCCGGCTTTTGTCAAACCGCCGGTTTCCGGACCTAACACTGGAAGGTCCGGCCGGACCCTTGAATGTTAGGTGCGGATTTGGAGGGAGGGCATGCTGAGCGAGCCTCGTTCTGTGCCCAACGTTCGCCGTTTGGAGGGCGGTTGACGCGCCGGCCGGTTGCCGGTAGGTTTCCCGGCGATGAGCGATGTGTCGCGGACAGCGCTGCTGGCCGCCAAAGACCTGGATTACCTGGTGGAGGAATTCCGCACGGGGCGGACGGTTTTTGT
>CAIQIC010000297.1 GCA_903871765.1 uncultured Lentisphaerota bacterium | reverse complement strand
TTGCGTTCTCTGCGTTCTTTCGCGGCAAATCATCCGATCTGGAATCCGTGACTATCCGTGTTGATCCGTGGCTAAAAACTCCGCTTCCAATCTTCTTCGCGCCTTGGCGTCTTCGCGCGAGAACTTCTTTTCCGTCTGTCCGGGGGCTTTGGCTTTGACAAAGTCCGGCTGGGGGTGCTAGTTACGCCCTGTGGATAGTAGCGCCATCATTAATGCGGTTGTGCAGTTCGTCCTGGTCACGGGCGTGAGTTTCGTGCTGCTTTGTCTGCTGGCCAGCGTGATCCGCTTCTACGAGCTGTCGGCGCCCGCCATGATCAAGCCGCACATGGCGGTGGATGAGCCGGAGACGTTTCAGATTCAGGTCGCGCAGCGGATCAGCACGGCGTATCGCGCGCCGCGGCCATTTGGCCTTTTCATAATCGTTTTTTCCGCGGCCGAGCGCGCGCCGTCCGCCGACGAGGCCGGCAGGGCGGCGGTCGTGGCGCGCCGCCTGGCGGTGGTGCAACGCGCCGTGCGGCGGAGTGATGTGGTCAGTCCGCTCGCGGACGGCGCCATCGGCTTGTTGCTGGAAGCCGCGCGGGCGCAGTTGCCCGTGGTGGCGCAACGCTTGCGGGCGTTGCTGCGGGCGGCGGTCGGCGAGGTCGGCCCGGCCGGGATCGGCGGCGCCTCCTATCCGGAGAACGGACAGCGGGGTCAGGTGCTGCTGGATCAGGCGCGCGCGGCGGCGACGGCGGACGGGGAGGGTTGGCCGTTGGCCGCGGAGTCCGGCGCACGGCCGGCGGAGGCCGGGGAGGAACGGCCTGAACCGGCGCAAGCCGACTGGATGGACGGTTTGACCGGCGTGCTGCGGCAGGAGCGGGTGAGCCGCGTCATGCAGAAGTACGTGGCCAGCCACCGCCGCGATAAGCGGCCGGTGTCCCTGTTGTACCTGGATATTGACCATCTCAACCGGTACAATGAACATTATGGCCGGGAGGCCGGCGATGCCATTCTGCGCCGGCTCGGCGAACTGCTCCAGCGCCAGGTGCGCGAGGAGGATCTGATCGGCCGCTGCGGCGACGATGAGTTCCTGATCCTGCTGGACTGTGCGCCGGCCGATGCCGCGCTGGTCGGTCAGCGGCTGGTGGGCGTGATCAAGAAAACGCCGGTTACCGGCGCGGGGCAGGTGTTGAAGGTGACGGTCAGCGCCGGCGTGGCCGGCTATCCGGACCACGGGATAACCGCCTCGGTCTTGGAGGCCGCGGCGCACACGGCGTTGCGCGTGGCGCAGGAAAGCGGCCGGAATATCTGCGTGCGGTACGAAAAGAACATGCGGCTTACCCAGCCCCAGGCGGCAGCCAGGGTGGATCAATTCTAACGGGACAGCGGCGATGAAGACGAGACTGAAACTGGGCGTGAATATTGACCACGTGGCGGCGCTCCGCCAGGCGCGCGGCACGCCGTATCCCGACCTGGTGGCGGCCGCGCACGACTGCGTGGCCGGAGGCGCCGATGGCATCACGGTCCATTTGCGCGAGGACCGCCGGCATATCCAGGATGCGGACGTCTGGCGTTTGCGCCGGGACAACCGCCTGTCCTTGAATCTGGAAATGGCCAATGTGCCGGAGATTGTCCGCTTCGCCCTGCGCGTGAGACCCGCCGAGGTTTGCCTGGTTCCCGAACGGCGCGCGGAGCGGACCACGGAACGGGGCGTGGATGCGGCGGGCCGGCGTCGTCAACTGCAGCCGACCATCCGCCGGCTGCGGGCGGCCGGCATCGTGGTCAGCCTGTTTGTGGATCCGGATCCGCGGCAGCTCGCGGCGGCGGCGGAGCTGGGCGCGCCCGTGGTGGAGCTGCACACCGGCGACCTGGCCGGCGCCACGTCCGCGGCGGCGCGGCGGCGGCGGCTGGCGGAGTTGATCCGCGGGGCGGAGCTCGCCCACGCCCTGGGGCTCAGGGTCAACGCGGGCCACGGGATCAACACGGACAACCTGCGCGACATCCTGCGCATCCCCTGGCTGGACACGCTGAACATCGGCCACAGCATTGTCGCGCGGGCGCTGTTCTGCGGGCTGACGACCGCCGTGCGCGAACTGCGGCGTGCCCTGGCGGCGTACCGCGGCGGGGCGTGAACCATGCCGGCGCACAAGCCCTCCAACGCGGCGGTCGGTGCGGGTGCGCTCGGGCTCGGCGTGGATTTAGTGGAAAACGCCCGTATGCGCGCGGTGCTGGAACGCTGGGGCGCGCATTTCAAAGACCGGGTTTTCCGGCCGGCGGAGCGGCATTATTGTGAAGCGTGCGGCCGGCCCTGGCAGCATTTCGCCGGCCGCTTTGCGGTGAAGGAAGCCGTCAGCAAGGCCCTGGGCACGGGCATCGGCCGGCCGGTGGGGTGGCTGGACATCGAAGTGGTGCGCGGAGCGTCCGGCGCGCCCGCCGTGCGGTTGCACGGCGGCGCCCGGGACCTGGCCCGCCGGCGCGGCGTGGACCGGGTCCTGGTCAGCCTGGCGCACACGCGGAATTATGCCGTCGCGCAGGCGCTGGTGCTGGGCGGGCGGAAAACGAGGTAAGATTTAAGATGGATGATCTAAAATTTATGATTTTAGATTCAAGAATACAGGAGTCAGCAGTCAGAATTCAGAAGGCGGAGTTTTATCCACAGATTTCGCAGATTACACAGATGTGAATAAAGTTCCGTTTCGTGCTAAACAACCTGAGAAACCGCTGGGGAGCGAAAACATGAAACTGATCAGTGTCGCGCAGATGCGCGAAATCGAGCGCCGCGCCATGGAGGAGTTCACGATCGGCGGCGAGGAACTCATGGACCGGGCCGGGGAAGGCCTCGCGGAGGTCGTGGAACGGCTGGCCGAGGCCGCGGGCTTCCCGCAGCCCTTCGTGCATTTGATCGCCGGCCGCGGCAACAATGGCGGCGATGCCTGCGCGGCGGCGTATTACCTGAAGCAGCACGATGTGGACGTGGAACTCTGGCTGGCCGGTGCGAAAAGCGACATCCAGGGCGACGCCCTCAAGCAACTGAGCCGGGCCCGCCAGGCCGAGGTGCCGCTGGTCGAACTGCCGACCATGGAGGACTGGGACCGGGCGCACGCGCTGGGCGCGGATATCGTGGTGGATGGCGTGCTGGGCATTGGCGCCTCCGGGCCGGCCCGCGGACCCGCGGTCGGCGCCATCCAGTATATCAACGCCTGCGCGCGCGAAGCCCTGGTGGTCGCCCTGGATGTGCCCTCCGGGCTCGATGCCGACACGGGCCGCGCGGAAGGGGAAGCCGTGCGGGCCGATGTCACCGCCACCATTGGCCTGCCCAAGCTGGGGCTGGTCGAGACATCCGCCCT
>CAIQIC010000296.1 GCA_903871765.1 uncultured Lentisphaerota bacterium | reverse complement strand
TCGGGACCTATACCGCCAACCTGGCTCGGCAGTTCGTTGTCACCGCTCACCGGGCCACCGAAGCCCTGACTCCGGGCGGTGCGGAGAGACTCGTGGCTGAGGTCACGCCGGACAGCCTCGTGGATGTCCTGATGAAGACGGCGCCGAACGACGTTGTCACGCGCCTGACGGATTACGGGTACGGCCTTCGTCAGCTCTTTGTCGGGAATCCGACAGATGACGCGCAATTGGCGGCTCGTGCGACTGCGGCCTTCGGCGACACACTGGAGGGGTGGACCGCCAGGGTGGCGAAGATGGGCGACGAGGAGAAGTCCCTCTGGCACGCCGGAACGTACAGCGAAAGTTCGATCCAGTTCAATGAGGCGCTGGGCAAGGTTGGCGGGTATACTGGCTCGTTGCCAGTGGCCAAGTTCGTCCTCATGAACGACAACAAACTGGACAACATTGCGGCCCAGCTTCTTCGCGAGGACATGGCGACCGCCAAGGCTCTCAAAGAGGGGAGTGTTGCGGCCCAGGTGAAGGTGTGGAATGACGCTGCTGCGAAGTTCAGCAAGATCGGGGACATCGGGCGGGCCCAGGAAGGGCAGATTCAGCTAACGCAACTCGTGGATCGTCTGACCGCGTTGATCGACTCCGGACGCTTGCACACGCGCGTGATGCCGGAAGAGCTGGGGGATCCTGCCCTCAAACCACTCCAGGCATTTCTGGACGCGAACACGATCGACGGGAAGCGGCTCTGGAACATCGGCTTCGCTCCGGATGACCTGTATCTCTGGGGGTTCGAGCGCGATCCGGCTACGGATCTCCTGCGGATTGATAGCGAGCCGTTCGTGTCCCATGTCTACGACGCAGTCCCGGCGAGTCGGCCGGTCAACGACATTGCGCGCAACCTCATGGGGCAGGTCATCGGTCCCGTCGCGGCGGGGAAACTGGCCAGGCCGATCGAGGCGATGGAGGTCTCGATCAAGACCGCCCAGGACATCGTGACCGGGCAGCGGCTCATCATGAACATGGAGCAGCGTTTTACCTCCAGCATGGCGAAGCTCGGGGTCGCGGGGCGTGAGAGTCGCAAGTTGTTCCGGGCGGCCCGGGATGCCGCGCAGTTGCAGCACACGACCATTCAGGGTGTCTCGCCGATCAATGTCTGGAAGGCTGTCGAGGACATCATCCCGGTCGAACTGCAGGGCGCCGTCACTCAGCGCACCATGATGAACGAACTCCTGGCGGCGTCCGGCGGCGACTTGCGCATCATGGGCCTGACCTCCGGGTTCACTCAGCGCGCACGTACGATGCTGACGCGGGCGGGTTTGCCGGAGAACTATGCCGGGAAGGCTACGGTCAACTTCTACCGGACCGTGCGCTACACGCTCAACCCGTGCTTCTACATCCAGCGGATCACGGACGGCATCTACTTCAACATCCTGAAGGGCGTCCCGGCGGTCTGGACCAGCCGCGCGCTGAAGGAGGGATCTCCTCTTTGGCAGGCTGAGCAGGTCCTAGTCAAGATGGGGGAGACTGGGCTCGCGAAGGACT
>CAIQIC010000295.1 GCA_903871765.1 uncultured Lentisphaerota bacterium | reverse complement strand
TTCGAAAGCGGCAGCCAGGCGGTTCTGGACCGCATGCACAAGGGGACGCGCATCGAGCGGATGCATGCGTTCATGCGGAACGCGCGCCGGGCCGGCGTGCTCGTCCATGGCTGTTTCATGTTCGGCTTCCCGGACGAGACGCCGGACGACGTCCGGCTGACCATGGACCTGGCCCTGCGCTTGAATCCCGACACGGCCCAGTTCTATCCCGTGATGGTCTATCCGGGGACGGAGGCGTACGAGGAGTACCGCAGCCGGGGCTGGCTGGCCGCCGGCTCCTACCGGGACTGGCTGACCGCCGAGGGGCTGCACAACTGCGTGATTCGCAACCAGCACATGACTTCCGCCGAACTCGTCCGCCTGTGCGATCAGGCGCGCCGGCGGTTCTATCTGCGGCCGGGCTACCTCGCCTACAAACTGGCGCAGCTCGCGCGCCATCCGCGCGAGTGGCGGCGCACCCTGAAGGCCGGCGGGGTGTTCCTCCGTTACCTGGCGCGGGGCTCGCGCGTGTGAGTACAAAGAGCCGTTTGAACTACGAAACACGGGAAATACACGAAAGGGATCTGTTGCAAATCAATGGGGGAACGGAAATCTTCGCAATGGGTCAGAACGTGTGAAAGAATAGAATCAAGACGGCCGGGACGGAGCCCGGCCCTCCAAAATTCACGAAAGGCGGCTTCTTCTTGCGAGTGGAGGGACGACCTCCGTGTCGTCCACCGATTACATGGTCTCCAGCAGCGCGGCGTCCGCCTCGACCACCAGAGCCTGGCCGATCATTTCTACGTGCAGCAGGACCCGCGTCCGGCCGCGTACGGTGGCCACCGTGCCCTCCAGGCCCTCGAACGGACCGCGGCTGAAGCGCACGCGCCGGCCCGGCTCCAGGAGCGGGCAGGCGCCGAGGGTGGGATTGACGCTCAGCGCCCTGCGCACCTGGTCCAGCTCGCACAGCAGTTGCTGCTGGTTCTTGGTCTCCAGGATCTGCGCCACCAGGTTGGTTTTCAACACGTCCGCGCGGCGCTCGGCGTCGAACGCGGCAAACAGATAACCCGGGAACAGCGGTTTGAGCACCGTGACCTTGCGGCGTTGATAGACTTTCGTCTCGGCCCGCAGGGGCAGGTAGTGCTCGATGTGGCGGAGTCGGCAGTACTCCGCCAATTTCTTTTCGGTCCGCGGCCGGGCGTGCAGCACGCGCCACACGCGCTCCGCGGCGGGCGCCGCCGGCGCTGCTCGTTCCACGGCCATCTGCTTCCCATTGTGCATCCGTCCCCCGCCTCCGCCGGCGCGAGCATACACCAGCGGCGCCGCCGGTGGTAGTCTCCAAAATTTCTTTCCAATCACTGGATGGTGTTGGAATGTACGCCTGCTGCTGTGGGCGTCCTCCGGAGGAGGACCGGTCCCGCGTTCACCAGTTTGTGGTTTATTTCGCGGGACCGGAAGGTCCCGCCCACAAGCGGTGCTGCCCCGTCCTTGCAGGAAGCGTTTTGCAAAGCCGGATTCTGCCTTGCCTTTGCCCGGGAAGGTGCTATACGCGTCGAGTGTTGCAGCGAAGACGCGGTGTTACAGTGGGGACTGGATGCACCGGACGGGCGACACCAAGCGAGGTATCGGAAGCAACCGCCTCCTTGCGGTCCCGGCAGGCATGGTTGGCCAAAATGGCGAATGTCGAGCCCTGACCCCTGGATTTATTGGATTTATGGTCCTGGCGAAGCAGCAATACTCCATCCAGATGTCATTGCTGCTCTTGATTCTTACCGAAGACTACTGTCCGAGTGTACTAAACACAGGCAAACGTATTTAGATCTATTCAAAGGCCATCCGGACGAATTCCAGTGCAGAGGAGCTCTGACGACCTACTGCATAGGGCTTGACTCTGTGGTGCGCTCAGGACTCATTCTTCTGCGTGCGCTTCATGAGCATCACCCTGCCTCAGGAGCAGACGACTCGGGGCTTCCTTCTTACAGACTCATTGATGAGGATATGCCTGATATTCAGAAAGCACTAATTGATGTTCCGAACCGATGAGGGTCGGTCGGAGGGGTTGGTCCTTGTATTTTAGCTGAATCGCTGATTTACAGTTGACAGGCCGCGCTGCGCCGCGGTAATCCGACGTCCGCTGAGCGGTAGAAGCGGCAGTAGAAGCGGCAGGGTCAGCCCTTAACTTAAAACTTAGCGGGTTTTCTTTTTTTTGCTTGATACGGCACAGGGGCAGGGTGCAAAGATAGAAACTTCATGTGAAGGAGAGGCGACGGCGGGTTCTCGCCTTGGTCCCTTGGCCGCGCGGCTCTGGAATCTCTCCGCTGTCGAACTGAAACACATCAGAGAATCTCTGAGAGATCTGCAGTAGTGTGAAGCAGTCCTTTTTGGCGAAGAAGATTAAGACAGGCTAATAAGACGCCGGAGGAGACGCGATAAACAGCAACCGTGAGGCGTTCATGAAACGGTCAGAAAGCAACAAGGCTAGATTATTCACTCGCGTTCTGCCGGAACTCGCTGCCGCCGCGCCGTATTTTCCAATCGCGGCGGTGAAGCGGCGTCTGGCGGAACTGCACATTGCCGTAACAGATGGATCGTTGCTGCACTACCTGAGCGAAGCGGTTGACAAAAGGATCATCCATGACGCCGGCCAGGGGTGGTATTCCCGCTTGGCTGAATCCTTGACGTTGGATGGGAAGCCTCTGATGCATCTGATTCGCCTGGTGAAGAAGGAGTTCCCGTTGTTGGATTTCTGCTGCTGGTCCACGCAACAGATCAATCCGTTCACCCATCACATTTTGGCCAAGCATACCATCTTCCTCTATGCCGACGCTGATGCCCTGTCCGCCGTTTCCGACTTCCTGCGCGCCGAGAAGTGGGATGTGCTGGCCGATCCGAGCAAGAAGGATATCCAGCGGCTCTACCATCCCGGCGAACGCTCCATCATTCTGCGCCCGGTAATCTCAAAGCAGCCGCCGCCCACGGATCACCTTGCCGCCCCGGAGAAGGCTCTGGTTGACCTCCAGATTGAGGCGGACGCCGTCATGCTTATGGATCGCGGAGAAGCTCGCGATGTTCTCTTCAAAACGGTCTCGTTATGCCGTGTAAACATTGCCAGTCTAATCGGTTACGCTGGAAGACGCCGCATCGAAGTTCTGCGTGAAAATGATTCAGTCGGTCCACATTCTCGATTATTGTGGAGTGAATGAACTGGCATGATTAAGACGGAATGCTTTTCTGAGGCTTACATCCGGCGCAAGGCCAGGGAGTTACGTGCAAACGATCACCTGTTGCTCGAGAAAAGCATACACGCCTTTGCCCTGCTGGGGCACCTTGCGGATTCCGGTCTCCCATTTGTGTTCAAGGGTGGCACAGGCGTAATGCTTTTGCTGGACCCGATCCGCCGGCTCTCCATTGACGTGGATATTCAATGCGGGGAGGCGCGTCAAACCGTGGACGCAGTGCTGAACGGCATTGCGACCAAACCGCCATTCGTGGGCATGGCTCCGGACGATCGTGGCGACCGCGGTCTGCCCCGCCGGCGCCATTTCCTCTTCTATTTCCACTCCATCGAGGCGCGACAGGCGAATCAGTACATCCAACTCGACATTGTTGAAGAGACGCGCTGCCCCATACCGGTGCTTCCCCGGCCGGTTCGCGCCTCGGTGATTGAAGTCGAGCGTGATGTCAAGGTCACTGTCCCCACGCCCGAAGGGTTGCTGGCGGACAAACTGACCGCTTTTGCGCCGCGCAGCATCGGCGTGCACTTGCGCCATCGTGACGGAACCCCAGGCCGTGTCATGCAAGTGGTCAAACACCTCTTCGACTTGGGCGAACTCTTCACCGTGTGCCGGGACATCGTAGCCATTCGGCGCGGGTACGATGCCGCTGCAGCGCTGGAGATTGAATACCGCCAGCCGGCCACATGGTCGCGCGACCTGGCTCTCCAAGACTCGCTGCGCGCATGTGAGGAGATCGGACTGCCGGGCCTCAAGGGATCACCACGATTTACCGACACCGATCTCTTTCTCGACGGAATCGGGCGTCTCCAGAATCACCTGGTTGGCGCGCGTTTCGATCATACTGCGGCGCGTATCGCGGCGGGAAGAACCGCTGTTCTAGCCGCATGCCTCCTTGATGGAAATGCCACGCTCGACTTTGCCCAGGTCCGGTACCGTGGTGACGCAGCCGACCTGGAACGTCTTCGCGGCTGCACCGTGACTCACGAACCCTGGCGTTGCCTGAACCGCCTGCCTGCCGTCAGTCCGGAGGCTTTCCACTACTGGCAGCTCGCCGCCCAGATGCTAACATAAAAAATAAGCGATTCTGACAGAGCTTGATACGGCACAGGGGCAGGGTACGAAGGCGGAAACTTCATGTGAAGGCGGGGCGGAGGCGGGTTTCTCGCCCTTGGTCTTCGCCGCGTGGCTGGAAACGATTTTTCTTTAAGCTGCCTTCTGTTTCGCTTTGCGCTCCTGTCTGGAGCAGGCCGTTTACCTCATCGCCGTGTCATCCGCGTCCGGCAAGGATGCCGGACGTAGCGGGCCCTGTAGTGAAGCGCAGCGCATACTACAGGGCGGGCTGGAAGCCCGCGCGCCCCTCCAGAGGCGGCATGCGCGCCCCGCCGCCCCCCGTCCTTGTGCACCTCTTCTCTGCGCCTTCCGCCTTAACTTTGCGCTCCTCCTATCGGAGGACTTTCAGCTTTGCGTTTACTGCTTCATTTGTGTAATCGGTGAAATCTGTGGATAAACCTCCGCTGCCTGTTTTCAGCTTTCAAACATCCTGTTCCTCTCCATCTGCATGCGTTTGCTCCCCGGGAACCGGAACGGCTGGACAGGAGCGCCGCGGCATACTAGCCTCACCGGCGGAAAGAATGGCGCGCGGCACTTGGGGGCGGATGGCACATGCTGCAGGAAGGACACTACGTGGGCGCGGTGGAAACGGTGGGCGGCATGCTCGCGCGCCAGGCGCGGCAATGCCCGGATAAGACGGCGTTGATCCATCGCGCCACGCGCCTGTCGTTCGGCGAACTCCATGGACAGTCCAACCGCTTCGCCAACCATCTGCTGGCCATCGGCCTGCAGCCGGGGGACCGGGTGGGCTTCCTGGTGGAGAAGACGGCGGACGCCCTCGTGGCCTTCCTCGGGGTCGCGGGGGCCGGCGGCGTGTTTTTCCCGATCCCCAACCACGAGACCGATGCGCATATTCAAGCGGTGCTGAAGCTCACGCGGCCCTTCGCGCTGGTGGTCAGCAGCAAACTCGCCGCCCGCCTGGCGGGCTGGACGCTGCCCTGTGCGCCCGCGAACGTCGTGGTGCTGGACGGCGGGTCTGCATCCGGCGGCACAGCGTGGGCGGACGTCCTGCGCAGCAGCACGCCGGCGCCGCCTCCCGTCGAGCTGGCGGCGGATCAAACGGTTTACTTGAACATGACCTCGGGCACGACCGGCCAGCCGAAGGCGGCGATCACCACCCACGCCAACATCTTCTGGAACACGGTTTCTTCCGTGGAACGCCTGCGCCTCACCGGCGCTGATGTCCATCTGTGCATGTTCCCGGTGGCCGGACATCCGCACGAACTGTTTGCCCGGCCGCTCTATCTCGGCGGCACCATGGTCCTGCTGGACCGCATCGCCCCCGCCGGGATTTTCGCGGCGGTCCGGGAGCATGGGGTGACCTGCCTGATGGCGACGGCGTCCATCTATCAGAGCATGGTCCAGTATCACGAGCTGCACGGCGGCGGCCTGGGCCGGCTTACGCTGGCCGAAAGCGGGGGCATGCGCGTCAGCCCGGCCTTGGCCCGGCGGTTCAGCGCGTGCTTCGGCCTGCCGCTGCTCCCGGTCTGGGGCAGCACGGAGACCGCCGGCATTGCCCTGGCGAACTGCCCCGGCGAGCTGTTCAAACCCGGTTCCGTGGGCCGCCCCTGTCCGTATTACGAGATGCGGCTGCTGGACGCCCAGGGCGCCGAGGTGGGGCCGGACGAACCCGGCGAGCTGCTCGTCCGGGGCCCGGCGGTCTGCGCCGACTACCTGGGCGAGGCCGGGGCGTCGGAGCGGCAGTTGCGGGACGGCTGGTTCCACACAGGCGACCTGTTCCGGCGGGATGCGGACGGCTGTTTCTTTTTCATGGGCCGCCAAAGCGGCCTGATCAAAAAAGCCGGCGTGAAAATATATCCGACGGAACTCGAGGACGTGCTCGGCGAACATCCGGCCATCCGCGAGGTGGCGGTCGTCGGCGTGCCGGACGCCATCCACGGGGAGGTGCCCAAGGCCGTGATCGTGCTGCGCCCCGGGGCCGTGCTGACCGCTGCCGACGTGCTCGGCTTCGGCCGGCAACACCTGGCGCCCTACAAGCTGCCCGCCATCGTCGAGTTCGTGCCGGAACTGCCCAAAACGTCGGGCGGAAAAATACTGTACCGCCAGCTCGCCGGCGGTGCGTCGGAATCCGCGCCTGCCGCAGAGCAGTAAATTCAGGCAGGGATTCGTCCGGTTGTGTTTCGGTCAGCGACAGCGCCCGCAGGAAGCTTCCGCTTTCACATGTTCTCGGCGTCCCTGCGCTCCTGCGGGAGATTATGCCGCAAAGGGATCCGTTTTTTTGGTGTTCGCAAGCGTGGCAACTTCGACCTGCTGCATCTCGATCGTCAGCGGCAAACCGCGTTCGGCTCGAACTTCCCGTAAGCTCCATTTCGCACTTGGCTTTTCAACCTTTTCGCGTCGTTCGCGTGTTTCGTAGTTAAACTCCGAGTATCTTCCCATGCTGCGCGGATGGGGAGTTCCTGGGTCAGGTCGCACGGCGGTCGGCGAGCAGGCCGGGCAGGGGGCAGGTGGCGCAGCGCGAGCGGTCGTTGAGACAGTAATCGTGGAAGATCTGCAACAGCCCCTGGCGGCGGAGCCCGTCGCGCAGGAGCGCGCGTGGCGCGTCGGGGCCGAAGAGCGTGTGACCCATCTGCCGGACGAGGGCGTTGTCGTCTTCCAGCGGCAACTGCGCGAGCAACTCCTTCGCAAACGGCGCGGCGTGCTGTTGTGCGGCCAGGTAGGGGACGAAGACGTTGATCAGGATGGCATCGGCGCGCGCTTCGCCGATCAGCGCGGCGTTGGTCTTTTGCCTTTTCCCGTTGAACGTCAGCCGCCGGTCCCAGTAGCGATGCGACACGGTGAGTAATCGGCGGCGGGCGTGGACGAGACTGTCGGCGGGGGCCACCCGGGCCAACTGGCTCCAGGTATCCGCGGGCGTCTTGTCGGCGGTGAAGAGCGCCGCGGCCGCGGCCAGGCGGCGCAGAGGATGGTTGAGGGGCCGGAGGCCGGAGAGCCGCCAGGCGTTGGCCGGGAAGATGTGCGTGGTCCAGCGCTCCTGGCCGCGCCACCAGGCGTCCCACAGCAGCCGTATAAACGAACGCGACTCGTCGTCCATGCGCAGCGTGAGCCTGTCGGGCAGCAGTCCGGCGAGGCCGAGGAGCAGGGCGTAGGCGATTTCGGGATTGCCGCGCGATTCCGCGCGTAGGGTGCGAAGCGGGAGAGTTTCCGCCAGCCGGCGGAACGCCGCCTTGTTGTGCTTGTAGCCGAGCGCAGCCATCACCTCCTCATACACCACCTGTGCCGGTCCGCGCTCCCCCATGGCGTCGGCCAGCCGTTCGGCGCGGCGGCGCAGGCGCTCCTCACCCGCGGCGGCCAGCAGTTCCTCGCGGTCATCCGGCGGCCACGCGGCCAGCACGCGGGCGCAGGGCGGTTCCGCGGCCGGCCGGCCGTAGGGATAGGCGGTGAGATCAATGTTGTCGAAGGAAAAGGCCGGATCAGCGGCGAGCGCGTCGCGCAACGTGATCTGGATCGCGCCGGGCGGGAACTGGTCGGCGGGGAAATCGCCGGGATGGTAGGTGACGTGCACGCGGACGCGGGCATAGCGCGGATCGGCGGCGTGGCCGTGCGTCGTCCAGTCGGCGGGGTGGCGGTGGATTTCGACGTCGCCGGCGATGCGCCGCTGGTCCGGGCCGATGCGCAGCGCCGCGCCCAGGAAGTCGGGGCCGGCCTCCAGGTTCCACACGCCGGGCTGCTCGATTCGCACCTCTTCGCCGCGCTGCGTGCGCAACGCGGCCGGGCGCAGAGCGGGATCGAACCACACGCATTGCAAATGCCGCTCGGAAAAGGACGCCTGCCCGCGCCCGGGCTCGCGCTCCCGCACGCCCTGCGCGGCGGGCCGCCCCCGCGGGTAGCGTGCGGCGCGCGGGAAATAAGCGGCGCCGACGGCCGGCAACGGAGCGGCCGCCCGGCCGACCCGGCCGGCGTCAAGCCCTGCGTGGCGTCTTGACTGTGCCTGCACGCTCAGCATAATAGCACTTTATGCGAGACGTTGTCCAATCGCCGAACGGGCGCGGAGCCTGGATACTGGTGCTCTGGCTCTTGAGTTGGGGGCTGGCGTCAGCCGGCGTGAACCGGCGGACGCCGGTGGTCGCGGCCGTGGAGAAGGCGCTGCCCTGCGTGGTCAATATCGGCACGGAGCGGTTGGTCCAGGTACAGTATGCCGATCCACAGCAGCGCTTTCGCGGCGACCTCTTCGACCAGTTTTTCCGCGACTTCTTCGCGCAGCACATGTCGCCGCAGTACCAGCTCAGCCACTCGCTGGGTTCGGGCGTGATCATTGACCCGCTGGGCTACATCCTGACGAATTTTCACGTGATCGAACGCGCGTCGCGCATTCAGGTGAAGCTGGCGGACGGCACGTCCTGTGAGGCGGCGTTTCTGGCGGGCGACCCGATCAACGACCTGGCGCTGATCAAGATCGAGCCGCGTGCGCCGTTGCAGGCGATCGTGTTCGCCCGGGACGACGATACCATGCTGGGCGAAACGGTCATTGCACTGGGCAACCCGTTTGGGCTGGAGCAAACCGTGACCGTCGGTGTATTGTCGGCCAAGAACCGCGAGGCGCGTTATGGCGGCGAGGTGCTGTACAAGGACATCCTGCAGACCGATGCCGCGGTGAACCCCGGCAGCTCCGGCGGTCCCCTGCTGAACCAGGACGCGGAGCTGGTCGGCATCAACGTCGCCATCTACCAGGCGGCGCAGAACATCGGCTTCGCCTTGCCGGTCAAGCGGGCGCGCGAGCTGCTCGGTCATTGGCTGTCGCCGCGGCTGCTGAAAAAGCAGTGGCTGGGCTTTGACGTCGAGTCGCGGGCCGGCGGGCTGCAGGTGACGCAGGTGGCGCAGGCGCTCCCGCGCGGCGCGGCGCCGGCGGAAGGCGATGCGCTCGTGGCGGTGAATGGGCAGCCGGTGGCGACGCTGTTCGATTACCACCGCGCGCTGCTGCCGCTCACCACCGGCCAGGTGGCGCGGCTGACGCTGCGGCGCGGCGCGGACACCCGGGAGCTGGTCGCGCGCATGCTGTCGCTGCCGCAGCCGGACGGGTCGAAACTGGCGCTGGACCTGCTGGGGCTGACGCTCAAGCCGCTGGGCGAGATCCAGGGCCCGCCGGCGCTGCAGGGCCGGCCGGGGCTGGTGATCACGGCCGTCGCCGAAAACCGCGTGGCCGTCAAGGCCGGCGTCCAGCCGGGGCTGCTGCTGGTGCGGATCAACAACGTGGACGTGACATCGCTGGCCGATGTCGGAGTGGCCCTGGAAAATATCCGGCGCGGCGAACCGGTGAACCTGGTGGTGGTGCAGTTAAGCGAGCAGGGCGGATTGCTGATCGCCCAGAGCGCGGCGGTGAAACTGCCGGCGGGGGATTGATGGTGATGCCGAGCAAAGGGATGGTACCATGAGCGAACCCATGATCGAGGTGCGGCACCTGACGAAGCGCTACGCCGGCTGCACGGCCGTCGCGGACGTGTCGTTCACGGTGGCCCCTGGGGAGGTGGTGGGCTTTCTCGGGCCCAACGGCGCGGGCAAAACCACCACCTTGCGCATGCTGGCCTGTTATCTGCCGGCCTCGGAAGGCGAGGCGCGGGTGGCGGGTTTCGACGTGTTCCGGCATTCGCTGGAGGTGCGGCGGCGCATCGGCTATCTGCCGGAGAGCACCCCGCTCTATCCGGAACTGCGGGTGGATGAATATCTGAATTATCGCGCGCAACTCAAGGGGGTGCCGGGACGACGGCGGCGTCAGCGCGTCAGCGAAGTCAAGGAACTGTGCGGCTTGGCGGACGTCGGCCGGCGCATCATCGGCCAGCTCTCCAAGGGTTATCGCCAGCGCGTGGGGCTGGCCGACGCGCTCGTGCACGATCCGGAGCTGGTGATTCTCGACGAACCGACCATCGGCCTGGACCCGAACCAGATCCGGCACGTCCGCGACCTGATCAAGAGCCTCGCGCCGCGCCACACGGTCCTGCTCTCCACGCACATCCTGGCGGAAGTGGAACTGACCTGTCAGCGCGTGCTGATCATTGACCGCGGCCGGATTGTCGCCTCGGATACGCCCGACAAGTTGCGCGCCCGCCTGCAGGGCGGCCGCGAAGTGGTGGTGGAAATCCACGCGCCGCCGCCCGAGGCGGCGCAGCGGCTGGCCGCCCTGCCGGGCGTGGCCCGCGTGGCGGCCGACGCGGCGGGCGCATGGACGCAGTTCCGCCTGGAGTGCTCCGGCAGCGAGGATATCCGTCCGCTCGTGTTCGAGGCTGCGGTGCAGCACGGCTGGCACCTGCGCGAGCTGCGGCAGGAAAAACAGAGCCTGGAGGATATCTTCGCCGCGCTGACGCGCGGGGAGCAGGAGACGCCATGAGAGCCTTCTTCATCTTGTGGAAACGCGAACTGACGACGTATTTCTACTCGCCGATCGCCTATGTCATGATGATCTTCTTTCTGATCATCATGGGCTTCAGCTTCTGGCTGCTGGCCAACGTGCTGGCCCAGGGCGCGCCCGGCGTGTCCGTCATGCGGGAGTTGTTCGACAGCCTCTTCTTCTGGATGACCACGCTGACGCTCGCGCCGGTGCTGACCATGCGGCTGTTTGCCGAGGAGAAGCGTTCCGGCACCATCGAGACGCTCATGACGGCGCCGGTCAGCGATCCGGCCGTCGTGCTGGCCAAATACTTCGGGGCCCTGTCATTTTACGGCCTCATTTGGGCGCCGACCCTGGTGTACGTCGTCATCCTGCGCATGTTCAGCCCGCTGGCCGCGCCGCCGGATCCGGGCCCGATTGTCTGTGGCTATCTCGGCGCGCTGCTGATCGGCGCGTTCTATCTCGCCATCGGCCTGTTCTGCTCCGCGCTGACCCGCAACCAGATCGTCGCGGCCATCGTGGCCTTTGCGCTGGTCTGCGTCGCGTTTTTCAGCGGCTTTTTGAGCTTCATGGTCCGCGAGGAAGCGGCGCGCAACGTGGCCCAGTATGTCTCGTCCCTGGCGCACATGCGCGATTTTGCGCGCGGCGTGGTGGACACGCGGCCGGTGGTCTTCCACCTCACCGGGACTGCGCTGATGCTCTTTGCCACCGTCAAGGTCATCGAGGCGCGCAAATGGAAATAAGGAGGCGAGCGTGACCGATACCTACCAGGCTGTCCGCGCCGGAAACGCGGGGCCGCTCCCCGCCCCGGCCCGGCCGGACGCGCCGGGGGCGGAACGCGGCCGGCCGCAAAGCCGCGGGTTGAAGCTGGCCGTGGGCCTGAACACCGGCGTGGCGTTGCTGCTGGCCTTGCTGCTGGTCGGCCTGTTGAATTATCTCAGCTACCGGCATTACCGGCGGGCCGACCTGAGTCATACCAAGCTGTATCAGCTCGCCGACAAGACCCGGAGCCTGCTGCAGAGTCTGACCAACACGATTGATGTGGTCGTGTTTTTCCAGCCCGACCAGAACATTTACGAGGACGTGGACTACCTGCTGAAGGAGTACCAGTACGCGTCGAAGTGGATCCGGGTGCAACGGGTGGATCCGGACCGCGACCTGGCGCGCACGGAGCTGCTGAAAAAGAAGTATCAGGTCAGCCAGGACAACGTCGTGGTCTTCGACAACGGCGGGCGGTCGAAGCATGTGACAGCGAACGACATCGTGGACATGGATTATGCCGGGTTGCCGTACGGCCAGCCGGCGCGGCGGATGGCGTTCAAGGGCGAACAGGCGTTCTCGTCGGCCATCCAAAGCGTCACGCAGGCGAAGTCGCCGGCGGTGTACTTCCTGGCGGGCCACGGCGAACGCGATCCGGACAGCTTCGATCCGCGCAGCGGCTACTCGACCCTGGCCAAGCTGATCCGCCGCGACAATGCCGAGGTCAGAAAACTGAACCTGGGCGAAAAGCAGGCCATCCCCGAGAATGCTGATCTCCTGGTCATCGCCGGCCCGCAGAAGCGCTATGCGCCGGTCGAAGTGGACCAGGTCCGGCAGTTCATTGCCAAGAAAGGCCGGGTGCTGTTCCTGCTGGATTCCATCGCGCAGCCGGGGTTGGCGCCGTTGCTGCAGGAGTGGGGCGTGCAGCTCCGCGACGACGTGGTGGTGGATCCCACGCGCACGCTCAGCGGTCATGAGCTGTTCCTGACGCAATACGAACCCCACCCGGTGACGGACAAGCTGCGCGGCAACGCGGCGGTGCTCTATCTGCCGCGGTCCGTGGAGCCGGTCGGCGGCGCCGAGGCCAGCGCGGAGAGCTCGCCGGACAAGCCGCGTGTGACAGTGCTGGCCAAGTGCACCGCCGCCGGCTGGGCCGAGACGCGCACCGACCAGAATCCGATGCGCTATGACCCCGGCGAGGACAAGAAAGGGCCGGTGGGCGTGGCGGCGGCGGTCGAGAAGGGCGCGGCGGGCATTGACGTGCAGATCAAGCCCGTGCGGCTGGTGGTGTTCGGCGATTCCGATTTCGTCAGCAATGGCGCGCAGGTCGGCGCCAATACCGACTTCCTGCTGAGCGCCATGAACTGGCTGCTGGATCGCAAGGAACTGATGGCCATCGCGCCGAAGCCGCTGGAGGACGTGCGGCTGATGCTGGATCGGCGGCAACTGCGGCTGCTGGGCTGGCTGGTGATCGGGGTCCTGCCCGGACTCGTGGCGGTGTGGGGAGTGTTGGTCTGGCTGCGGAGGAGGGCCTGAACCCATGAACATCCGAACCACGTTCATCCTGCTCCTGGTGGTGGCCGGTTTGGGCGCCTATGTTTTCTGGGTGGACCGCCGGATGGAGACCACCCGGGAGCGCGAAGAGCAGGCGCGGAAGGCCCTGCAGATCGAGCCGGGCCGCATTACGGCCTTCACCGTGGCCGCCACCAACCTGCAGGTGACCTGCGCGCAGACCAACGGCCAGTGGCGCGTGATCCAGCCGATCGCGGCGCGCGCCGATGCCGCCGCCGTGGACCGGCTGCTGTCGGCCCTGGAACGCATGCCGCGCGGCGAGGTGATCACGCCGGCGCAGCGCCAGGCGCGCAAGCTGACGCTGGCGGACTACGGCCTCGCGCCGGCCCGCGTCCGGCTCACGCTCCAGGCGGGCGCGCGCCGGCAAACGGTGCTCTTCGGCCGCGAGACCTTGCTGGGCAGCTCGATTTATGTGATGGACGAGGCCCGCGCCGAGATCATCGCAACCGACGCGGCAGTGACCAATGACTTCCCCGCCAGCGTCGCCGCCCTGCGCGACCACGCGCTGTTCATGGATTCGTCCCACGCGGTCAAACGGCTGGACCTGCGCGGCAGCGGGCGTTTTCTTCAGTTGGCGAAGAACGAACAGGGCGACTGGCAGTTTCAGCAGCCGCTGGTCGCACGCGCCGACCGCGCCGCGGTGCAGAACGTGCTCGACAAGCTGCTGGCCTGGAAAGTGAAGGACTTCGTCAGCGACAACTGCGCCGACCTCGCCCCCTACGGGCTGGACGAAAGCGCCATGAAGGTGGTGCTGAACGCGGGCGACAAGACCGGCGAGCAGACGCTGCTGCTCGGCAAGCCCACCGGTACCAACACCGCCTACATCTTCGCCGCCACGCCGCCGGAGAAGTCGGTGGTGACCGTCGGTTTGGAGCCGCTGGTCGAGCTGCAGCTCAAGCTGGACGAACTGCGCGACCGCCAGTTGTTCACGCTCCCGTCCCACGATGTCGGCGGTATCCGGTTGCAGCAGGGCGACCGGACGCTCGAACTGAAAAAAAGCACGGACGGCGTCTGGCGCCTGATGCAACCGCGCCAAGCCCTGGCCGACAACCAGCGCGTGCAGGATTTCCTCGACCACATGAGGCGCGCACGCATCGAGGCGTTCCTGGATGAGGCGGCGACCAATCTGGCCACCCTCGGCTTGACGGCGCCGGAATGGAGGCTGACGCTGGTGCGCGCGCCGGAAGGCGCTCTGACCACCGGCACAGCGCAGCGGGTGAGCACGTCCGGCGAGGAGCAACAGGTGCTGCGGATCAGTGCGGCGGCCCGACCTGACGGCCGGCGGGTGGTCAAGCTGGAACACGAAGCGACGCCGTACGAAATCGCCGGCAGCGCGCTGACCAATCTGACGGTGAATCCGCTGGCCTTTCGCAGCCGCGAGATGCTGAACCTGCCCGCCGGCGACATACTGCGGCTCACGCGGATGCGCGCGGAGCAGACGCAGGTCGTCGCGCGCGCGACCGCCACCAACGCTTTCCTGGCCGTGGCATCGGCGCAGGAAGCCGTGCAGCGGGACGTCCTCGCACGGGTCGTGCAGACCGTCAGCCGACTGACCGCCGTACGCCTGGTGGCCGACGATGTCCGGGATCTCGCCCGGTACGGCCTGGCACCGCCCGCGCTGATGCTTACGCTGGGGCTCAAAGGCGAGGCCGGCCTGGCCAAGACGTTGCTGCTCGGTGCGCCGACCGCGGACGGTCTCTTTGCCATGTTGCGCGGGCAGGATTTGGTGTTCGTTCTAGACCCGACCGTCGGCGAGTTGCTCGGCCAGGACTGGTTCCAGCCGGTCGCGCCTGCGCCGCCGGCACAGAAAGAGGCGCTCGGTGTCACCGCAACCAACCGCTCCGTCCGCAGTCCCTGAGGAGCCGCCGGCCGCCGTGGGCGGCCGCCGGCGCTCCGTCCTGTGGCGAATGCTGGCCGACTGCGGCCGGGCCTGCCACCGGCTGGTGGTGCTGGTCCAGTGGAGCGTCTTCGCCGTCTTGCTGACCATTGCCTGGCTGAGTTATTTCGGCGTGCCGCACCGCTGGGTGGAAAAAGGGCTGGAGCGGCTGCGCGTCCGGGGCCTCCATCTGACGGTGGAGCGGGTACGGCTGGATTTGTTGCACGGCGTGGCTTTGGATGATGTCGCCGTGTTCGAGACGCCGGATGCGCGCCAGCCCGTCCTGCAGGCCGAAAAAATCACCCTGGCCTTTGACCCGCGCGCGTGGCGGCGGCGGGAACTGGGGTTGAAATCCGTCCGCGTCCTGGAGGGCTTGATCCATTGCGACCTCGGCGCGCCCGACCGCGGCACGGCGGATCCGCTGGACCTGCGCCACGTCGTCCATTCCGCCTACGCGCGGATTGAACCGGCAGGCGTGCGCCTGGTGCGGTGGCAGTCCGAGGGGTTTGGCGCGCGCTGGCAGGGGGAGGGCTTCGTGCACTGGCCGGCGCCGGGCGCGCCGTCCGTCGCGCCGGGGGGACGGCAGCCCCAACCCGCCGCTGCGTTGGCGCAGGTGCGGAGCCAGCGGCCGCCCTGGCTGCGGCGCGCGCTGGAGGAATACCAGACGGTCGTCAGCGCCCAGCCGCCCGAGTGTAAGTTTATGTTTGCCCTGTGGCCGGACGAGCCGGCCCGGAACAGCGTGGACCTGACGGTCGAGGGCCGGGAAACACGCTATCGCGGCGCGGACTTTACCCGTTGGCGGGCCGAGGTGCAGAGCCGCGGCCCGGTCTGGTCGGCGAGTGGCTGGTTGGCACAGGGCGCCAAGCAGGCGTCCGTCTCCGGGACATTCCACAGCGGAACCGGCCAGGTTCAGGGTCAGTTTACCAGTTCGCTGCCGGTGCCGACGTTGCTGGCCTTGGCGCCGGCGGCCGGCCGTGCGGCCTATAACCAGGCCGACCTGCAGGTGCGCGGCTCGCTGGCGTTCGAACTTAACGCGGGCCCGGCGTCCCTTCCGCGGGTGCTGGAGACCCTGCACGGCCGATTTACCGCTCACGACGTGGTGGCGCGCGGCGTGGTGCTGCCGGTGCTCCATGCCGTGTTCCAGCGCGAGGGCGCGCGGCTCGTGCTGACCAACGTCAAAGCCGAGGTAGGCCGTGGCCGGCAACGCGGCGAATTGACCGGCGGCTGCACGGTGGATCTGGCGGCCGGCAGCTACGAGGGCACGGTGCGCACGTCGTTCGCCCCCCATGCATTGACGACGCTGCTGGCGGAAGGCGAATCCAACCTGGTCAGCCAGTTGCAGCTTTTCGGATTGCCGCCGGCTACCGAGCTGTCCTTCGTCGGCCGGCGCGGTACGGTGCCGTTCTTCAGCCTGACCGGTCGCGTGGCCGTCACGAACTTCGCCTTCCGCGGCGTGCCGGTGGTGTCGGCGCGTGCGAAATTAACCATGGTCAATGGCGTACTGGATTTACAGGACGCCTTCGTCGTGCGCGAAGAAGGGTACGGCGCCGGCCGCGTAGTGATCAATTTTGATGACGAGTTTATTGACTTGGATGTGCATGGCACCGCCAACCCGCAGGCCGCGGCCCGGATGATCGGGTCGAATTTCGCCCAGTTCATGCAACGTTTTGAATTCCAGGGGCCCGTGCACGCAGTGGTGTGCGGGCGGCTGGATATCGGTCCGACCATGCGGGCCACCCATCTGCGCGCCACCGCGGAGGGCGCGCGCCTGGGCTGGCGCAAGCTGATCGCGGACCACGGGTCGTTCAATCTGCTGCTCGACCAGGCCTGCCTGGTGATCACCAATGTCGCCGGGGTGATGTCGGAAGGGCTTATTTCCGGCGCGGCGGTCTTCAGCGATATCACGTCCGCCACCCAGTGTGCCTACACGGTCCATGGCGAGGTAACCAACGCGAATTTTGCCCTGCTGGTTCAGACGCTGGGCAGCGGCCGCGTTCCGACCAACCAAGCCTATACGGGACATCTTTCGGCCCAGGCACGGGTTTCCGGCGTGATCGGTCCGAACCTGGCCGCCTCGACCACGGGCGCGGGCAGTCTGCAAATCAAGGAGGGCCAGATTTTTCGGATTCCGCTGCTCGGCGGACTCTCCCAGCTCCTGGGCAAGATCTACTCCGGCCTGGGCTATCTTTCGCAGTCGGAGCTCACGTCGTCATTCACCCTGCGCGACCAGAAGATTCAGGCCGACGATCTACGCGTAAAAGGCAGTGTGCTGAGCCTGAGCAGCCGCGGCGCATACGGCTTCAACGGCGACCTGAATTTCCGCGTACAAGTCCAGCTCCTGCGGGAGGGCCTGACGGCCGATCTCCTGCGGCTGTTAACGTTCCCAGTGACCAAGTTGCTGGAATTCCGCTTGCTGGGCACGCTGGCCCAGCCCCGGTGGCGTCCGGAAAATCTGCCCAAGGAACTGTTCTTGAAGTTCGACTGAGGGCCGCGGCCCGCCGCAGGCGCCCGGCCAGACCCGGTTGCTGGCGGGCCTCTGACGCGCCGCCCCGCGCTGCGCGGAATTTTTTTCCGGAGCGGAATGTGTCAACATTCCGGCAGCGTCCGGAACTGTTACCGGTTCCGCTCCAAGAGCAGGCGAAATGCGCAAAGCATGATCGCGAACCGCTTGACGCCTGCTCCCGGCCGTTGCACAGTGCCGGCATGCATCTGCACGGCGCAGCGGGCGTTGCGCGCGCAACGCCACGCGCAGACGCTGGCGTGGATGAAGCAGTTCGGCGACACCGGCGTGCTGTTCAAGGAACTGGTGCGGCGGGTCATGGTGGCCGAGGATATCGGCCCGGACCCGGGGCGCGGCGACGGCCCCTTCGGGCAGGGCCGCCTCAAAGGCCGGCCCCTGAATGTGCTGTCGGGTAAGGAGCGCAAGGCAGTTCTGCGGGGATGAGGGGCGGTGTCGAGATTATATTTGGAGTGCGGCGGCTTGACGCCGCTTTGACTTTCGGTACTCTGATTATAAAGAAAAGCGCTGTCAAGCCAGCGCACTCCAAAGCGTCGCGTTGCGACGCGATGAATAACCGGATAATATTCTGCTGACCTTGATCCTGCCGTGAAATGTGCGTGACAGCGATCACCCCCGCAGAAGTGCCATGCGCCCTCGGGTAAGGTGCGCTGAAACCTGGTATTGAACATTCAGCGTCGAAATGCTAAGTTGCTGTGAAGGTTTGATGTGACAACTGCACAAGTCATCGCCAAGCATATTGAAGCTTTGCCGGAGACCGTCCAACGGGAAGTCCTCGATTTCGTGGAATTTCTGGAGTCCAGAAAGAAACATGGCACCGTGCGTGAAGGTGGTGCGGCATGGTCTGCCTTCTCCCTGGCGTCAGCACTGCGCGGGATGGAGGATGAACCATCGCTTTACTCAAAAGCCGATCTTAAGGAATCATTCCGGTGATTCAGGTAGGGCAAGTTGTTCTGTTTGATTTTCCGAATACTGATCTGGCTTCCAGTTTGCTGCGTCCAGCGCTAGTCCTGTGCATAGGTGAACTTTGGGGAGATCCATGCAAGCCTCGTGTCGGCGCTGGACGGTCTGGTTCCTGGGCTGCTGGGTGAGCGTGGCGTGCGGTGCCCCGGAGATGGCCCCCACGCTGCAGCATGCCCTGAACGGCACGAACAGCGTGGTGTACTGCCCGACGCTGCTCATGGCGTGGGACCGGCTGGCCGGGATCGTCGGCGGCCCGGTCCAGATGCAGCGGGCGGACGCGCTGGTGCAGCGCCTCAACGACAGCCCTTGTCCGGACGGCGTCGTGCCGGATGAAGCCTGCGTCGTGCTGGCCGGCTACACCGCGCGAGGGGTTGTGGGCGAGCTCGATGACGTGCTGCGTGTCAAATTCGGCGCGGAAGCGCCCGCTGTGCCACCCATCTTCATGGATAAGAGCACCGCCCTTGTCACGTACGCTTGCCTGCAACGGCGCCTGCCTTTCCCTCGCAAATTCGAGCGTTCCCCCAACCGGGTCCTGCGTTTTGGCAACGGAAGCCACGCGACCTATGTTTTGTGCTTCGGATTTTCCGAAAATTCCGCGGTCGCTTATGCGCCACATGTGCAGATTGTTCACTATGAAGGACCGGACGATTTTGTGCTCCGCCTCGAAACCAAAGTCGCGAACGAATTCATCGTCCTGGCCAAGATGGACAAGCCGGCCAGCCTGCTCACCGGTGTCACCCGGGTCGAGAAAAATCTCCATGCCGAGAACAAGGGCTTTATTGAGAGAGAGATCAACGGGAAACGGGAGCTCTACATGAATATGCCGGATCATGGCGATGTCATGGCTGTCCCGTTGGTCAACTTGAATGTGGCGGCCAACTTCCCCCAGTTGTGTAACCGCAATTTTATCAACAGGGGCTTCGAGAAAATCTGGCTCATCCAAGTTTATCAGGACATCAGCTTCAAACTGGACGAGTCGGGCGCCGTGGTTCGCAGTGTCGCTCACGCGGCGGCAGCTGGCGGATCGGCGAAGCCGCGCCGCTTCATCTTCGACAAGCCGTTTCTGATCACCGTCTGGAAAAAGAACGCGGTACAGCCCTATCTGGCGGCTTGGATTGCCGCTCCGGACATGCTCGTTCCGTATGCTGGGCCATGATGCCTGTGCAAGCGTCTGGGCGGATTACCGGAGTGAATCCGTCCCATGGCCACCCCGCCTCAAAGCCTGACCTAACATTAATGAGTCCGGCCGGACCCATTAATGTTAGGTCCGGGAGCGGGAACAATTTCTGGTGTCGCCGCCATTCTCGATTCTCCGGGATCGGACCACAGGTTGTGTTGGAACGGCAATGATTTACGAAGGCAAAAGGGCCGTTTTGGTGGCCTTAGAGCCGTTATTTTGGGCTGTTTATGGGCTGTAAGGATTTCGGTGCGCTATTAGGTCTGCAGGTTATGGACCTTGAAGGCGGTTTCTTGCGGCGGCGTGGTAAACCCGCCGTGGATGCCTTTTTGCATCCGCGGCATCAGGATTTTGTCGCGGAACTCCTCCCAACTCTCCTGGGATTCGTGTACCG
Source organism: uncultured Lentisphaerota bacterium (assembly GCA_903871765.1). Lineage (GTDB taxonomy): Bacteria > Verrucomicrobiota > Kiritimatiellia > CAIQIC01 > CAIQIC01 > CAIQIC01. Next base: position 19,783 of record CAIQIC010000295.1, on the reverse strand, counting down.
CCACGATGGTCCAGCCGCCCGCCGTCGGCCCGGCCACGTGGAATAACTGGCCGTTCGGCAGGCGGCCTTTGCCGGGATGCAAGGCCGCGATAGACGCTTCGTACTGTTCCTTGGTGCCGCCAGGGAAATAATGCACAATGCTGTACGGATTGGTGGTCTGCTTCTCAGCTTTCATTTTACCCTCCCTCATACACTGACAATTTATCACGGCTGCCTTTGTCTTTCAAATCCTGCAATGCGGCTTTCCCTCTTGACCGCATCATCGGAATTCAGCATTTTCCTGCAAGGTCGGTTGCAACCGGGGGGCCCCGGCTATCATCCATGAGCTGGTGTGCCGCCCGGAAAAAAGATGCCGAAGGAGAAAAGAATGAAACAGAAGTTGATATCAGTTTTGGCCGTGCTCGCCTTTGTTGCCCTGGCCAGCCCGGTTATCGCCAAACGCAGTGCGCCGAAACCGGTGGCGTCCGTGACCCAGGACGGGATCGAGTATTCCGCCCCGCTGGAGCGCGAAGGCTTCGTCGTGGCTACCTGGGTCAAAACCAAACGGGAGATCTGGAGCCGGCAGGTCTACGTGATCAAGCATGAGTACCAGCGCGGACTCGAGACCGACGTGCAAACCTGCTTCATCACCAGGCTGGAAGGGCGGGCCGGGAAGCTCCGGGTGTGGAACGAACGCGGCGCCGAGTTCGAGGTTGACCTGCAAAGCCTGGCGGTCGCGGTCGTGAAAGGACCAGCGGTGATTGACTACACCGGGCGGGAGCCGCCGGGCCAATAGGACTGTAACGGAGGAGGAACACATGATCTACAATGCGTTGTTCGATACGGCCGAGAACCGGGCGCTGATCGCCATTTGCACGCGCAAATTGATCGGCAACATCGGAAACTGGGCCACCTGCGCGAGCTGATCGCCACCGTCGAGCCGGAAAAGATCAAGGCGACCAAGCAGATGTGCAAAACGCTGAACAAGAAGAAGCTGAAGGACGAACCCTTGCTCGTGCAGCCCGACGCCAAGAGCCTGAAGTTGCAGTTCAACCACCCCGTGGGCAAACTCACGTACCAGTTTGACAAGAAGAATTCGGAGAAGCTCAAGCAGTGGTTGGCCCTGGCAGCCAATCCCGCCGCCGGCGCGCTGGCAACTACGGGTTAGTCGCCTTAGCTATCATGACGCTACGCAACGCGCCGCTGGGCAGGATGCTTGCGGAAGGTCGCTACAACTCCAAGTTTGCCTTGTCAGTCCTGTCATGGCATCGTCTCCGCCATGCAAGCGCTACTGCAGGTTGGTCTCCGCGGGTGGGCGCCCCAACGCCTGAAAAGCGATTCCTTATCAATTCATGCGCCGCATGGGCTGGCCACCGGCCAGCCCGTGACGGGTGCAAAACGTGCAGGTCCATTGACCACGGTGCTCCTCGCGTTCTTGCTGGTGGCCGCGACGTCGCCGGAGGCGCTCGTGCGCGACCTCGGCGCCGGCGACTACGCGACACGGGAACGCGCTTCGGCGGCGTTGCGCCAACTGGGCGCCGCCGCCCGGCTGGCCTTGGAGCAGGTGGAGAACACCCCGGACCCGGAAGTCCGCGAACGCGCGCGTACCATCTTGGCGGATTTGCGGCTCGGCATCACACCCGACTGGCCGGCGGAGCTGGCCGCCCTGGCGCGGGGGTACCGGCAACGGGACGCAACGGAGCGGCCGGCCGTCCTCCAACGCGTGGCCGGCGCGCTGAAACTGCAGGCGGTGCCGTTCCTGCTGGCGGCGCGGGCGGGCGCGGAGCGGGACGTCGTGGACCGGCTGCTGCGCGAGATGGCCAACACCGGCGTCCAGGAAATGCGGCGGGCGCTGGACCGCTACGAACCGGCCACGATACAGAAATTGGCGGGGCAGTACCGGGCGCTGGCCGTCATGGATCCCCGGCTGCCGTACCTGGAGGCGGAAGCGCTTGAGGCCGCCGGCCAGAAAGCGGCAGCGGAGGCTTGCCGGCAACGTGCCGCCGAATGCGCGCCCGACCGCGAGGAGCCGCATTACCTCGCCGCCGAGATGTTGCAGGAGTTTCACCGCGACGACCTGGCCCGGGCGGAGTGGAACCAAGTCCTCAAGATCCCGCCCGCGGACGACGTGTACGACATCAACGCCTATCTGCGGTTGGCCGACCTGGAAAACAAGGCGGGTCGGTATGCCGGGGCGGCCGATCTCCTGGAGAAGGCGCTGACGCTGTTCCGCAAGGCGCGGGGGGCCGGCCGGGGCGGCTATGGAATGGTCGGCGGCGATGAGCAGCAGATCGAGAAGCGGGTGCGCGCCTTGCGCCAGCGCGCCAAAGGCCAGGGTGCGTTGCCGGTGGAGATTCGCGCCTGGGTGAAGGACGGCGCGGACGACAAACTGCAACGCGCGTTGCAGGCCACCGTCGCGACCGTCACGATCAACGTCCAGCCGCACGACCTGCGGCTGTTCGACTTGGAGCAGGCCTCGCTGGCGTTCGACCCCCGGCAGCAGGAACTCTTTGCCACGCTAAACGGCCAGCGCTGCAGCCCGCCGGTCAAGGCGAAGCTGGAGCAAACGGCGCGCATCGCGGTGCGGACGTTGGATTGTTATTACATCTTCAAGGTGGATCCGCGGACCGGCCGGGCCGAGAAAGAGGCGCGCTTCGAACTCGACTACGAGTTGCGCCTTAAACCGGAAGCGTTGCCGCGCGGCTGGACGGACGTGACGGTACAGGTGAACGACAAGACGTATGAACTGGCCGCCGCCCGGAAGGGCATCCCCTTCGATTTTCTACCGGAGAAACTGACCGTGCTGGTGCGTGGCACCGACGCGGCGGGGCAGCCGCAGACGTTGCGGCTCCAAGGTTCAGTAGACGACGTGGAGGTGTCCCGTGCGAAATAAACGCTCGCGTTGGCAGGAAAAACATGAAGCAGGTATTTAATCGTCGTCGGTTTTTGGTTTCCGGCGCGCTCGCGGCAGGCGCGGCGGCGCTGGGCGGTTGCGCCACGCCGTGGAGCGTGCGTTATCCGCGCCGGCTGGCGGCCAACGAGAAACTGAACATCGGCATCATCGGCTGCGGCGGCAAGGGGGACGAAGACTCGCGCGGGGTTTCGGGCGAGCATATCGTCGCGCTCTGCGACGTGGACGAGCATGCGCTCCAGCAAGCCGCGAAACAGTTTCCGGGCGCGCAGCTCTACCGCGACTACCGCCGGATGCTGGACGAGGTGCGGAACCTCGACGCCGTGACGGTCAGCACGCCGGACCACCACCATTTCCCGGCGGCCATGCGCGCGATCCAGCGCGGGCTGCACGTCTATGTCCAGAAGCCGCTGACGCACAGCATCTGGGAGGCGCGGCAGCTCGCCGCGGCGGCGCGGCGGCACCGCGTGGCGACGCAGATGGGCAATCAGGCCACGAGCGGCGCAGGCATCCGGCAACTGGTCGAGCTGATCGGTGCGGGCACCATCGGGCAGGTGCGCGCGGTGCATATCTGGACCGACCGCCCGATCTGGCCGCAGGGCCGGGACCGGCCCGCGGGCGCCGATCCGGTGCCGAAGCATCTCGACTGGGATCTGTGGCTCGGCCCCGCGCCGGTGCGGCCGTTCAAGGACAAATATCCCGACGTGGACCGGCACGTCTATCATCCGTTCTGCTGGCGCGGCTGGTGGGACTTCGGCACGGGCGCGCTCGGCGACATCGGCTGCCACACGCTTAACCATCCCATGTGGGCGCTCAAGCTCGGTGCGCCGGAGAGCGTCGAGGTGGTGGACGCGGCCGAGGTGAAGCCGGAAAGCTTCCCGAGCTGGTCCATCATCCGCTGGGACTTCCCGGCGCGCGGCGAACTGGCACCGGTGAAGCTGTTCTGGTACGACGGCGGCAAGCTGCCGCCCAAGCCGCCGGAGATGGAAAAGCGCGAGTGGGCCGACAACGGCGCGCTCTACATCGGCGACCAGGGCCAGCTCTATCAAGGCCGGCTGCTGCCGGAAGCGCTCATGAAGGATTTCCAGCGGCCCGCGCCGACCATCCCGCGCATAGAGAATGAAGACCACTATCAGGACTGGCTGATCGCGTGCAAGGGCGGCCGGCCGGCCTGCTCGAACTTCGACTTCGCGGGGCCGCTGACGGAGACCGTGCTGCTCGGCAACGTCGCGCTGCGGCTCGGCAGGAAAATCGCGTGGGACGCCCGGCGCCTGCGCGTGCCGAATTGCCGCGCCGCCGACGCGCTGCTCCGCCGCGCGTACCGGAAGGACTGGGCGATCTCATAGAAACGTGGTATAATGAAGCATGCTCATCAAGATAAATAAATCGCAGGATGATCAGCGAAGAAACCAACGACTGTTCATGAAGATGCCGGTCGGGGTGGCGGTCATATCGCGACCGCTGGGGTTGTTCTGTTGGCGCCCGCAATTCCAAGCCCAGACGCGGAACATTTCGGCCACCGGCTTTGCGCTGCTCACCGAACGCCCGCTCGCGGTCGGTGCCGCCATCAAGCTTTGGGTTCCGGTGCCCAACGGCGCGATCCTGAAACTGCGCGGTACCGTTGTCCGGTCAAGCCCTGATGAAGCGACAGGGGCGGTGCTCAATCATATACAATTGAGCAAGCGCCCGGAGCAGGCCATGCGGATCTGGACGGACACCGTCTTTGAAGATATTCGCCACTTCGGTGATTAACCGCGCGGGCCGGGCGGGGTTGACGCAGGTGAACCCGAGCCCAAGCCCGACGCCGGCCGCGCCCCCGGGCGCTTTTGATGATCTCGATCTTCTTCAACATGGGCCCAGCCTGGCACACGGCTCGGGAGCTGGCCGTAGGCGGCGATTGACACCGCAGCGAAATACCGGTACCGGTAACGGTGTGCAGGGTGTCTGGGGCATTCTCATGGCAACCTGGCTGGCCACTGCGGCGCTGGCCGAGCCGCCGTCAACCGCCGCCGTCCAGCGGTTGATTGGTGAATTGGGCCACGAAAAGTTTGCGGTGCGGCAGGCCGCGCAAGCGCAGTTGCTGGCCATCGGCGAAAAGAATCACCAAACAGTGCTGGACCAGTGCGTCCGGGCCTACGCCGGCAACCGCGATCCGGAGATTGAATTCCGCCTGCATGAAGTGATGACCACGCTGGTGGAGAAACATATTCTCCGTCAGCCGCGCGGATTCCTGGGAATCCATTTCAAGCCGTCCACGACCAGGGGTGCGGCGGGCCACCCGGTGCCGACGTTTGAATTGTCGGACGTGACAGCCGGCGGTCCCGCGCAAAAGGCCGGTTTACAGGCGGGCGACCACCTGTTGCAGGTTGGGACGCTGGAGGCCAGCCAACTTGGTGCGGTGGAGGGTCTGGCCAACCTCATCCAGTCGCGGAAGCCGGGGGACAAGTTGAAGGTGTTGCTCAAGCGCGGCGACGCGACCCAGGCGCTCGAAATCCAACTGGGCCAACTACCCGAGGAATTGTTCGCGCCGAGCTACTCCGAAGAGAAGAAGGCGCAGTTTTTCCAGGACTGGCTGGCGGGCGAACTGGGCAAGCTGAAAACCGCGGAAAAACATTAGCCGGCGCGCCGCAGGAGAATCCCAACGGCGGCGCGCGGACCGCGCCGGCGCACGCGAGCTCAAATACCCCGGCATGGCGGCGCAGGATTTGGTCTGACAGGTGGGGCCAGGCCGTATCGCATTCAGCCTCCATCGCCGGTTTTAGGGGCATTGCCAGGGAAGTGCTGAAATTGGTAGAAAATCAGACTTGACCCCTAGCTGCCCTTCATTGCCTTTCAACCTTCGCAATCCGCATGGGATTAAACGGAATATTCTCCGAGGTTCCTACCTTTACGATTTCTTCACCCCAAGCGACGAAGACATCGTTGAAACTTGTTCCATCGTCTAATGTTACAATCACACGGTTTACGCCGTAACTGCATTCCGGCATGGCTGCTATTTGATCGCGGAAACGTTCAGGTATGGTTCGTAATGGGTTTGTCATTAATAGCCTCCTGGGAAGATGACTTCCTCCACACCGCCTACTCCACCATATTGGCCACCGGGCACTATTCCACGTTGAATTGGGGTCCCCGCAGGTGGTTCAAGGATGCGGAAATACTGCGGGACGGCTCCTGGGAGATCACCGAGATTCTGTAACGCCACTGGGTCTCTGCTGATTGCATTAAACGTCGATGCAGGGAACGCGTACGTACCTGGTTGAACCCCCCCCGGAGTCTCAAAGGTAAACCTGAGATTTTGGGGGTTAGCTCCAAGGCGAACGAAGCTTTCACCTGCTATAGTCACACCCGGTGTTTGCACGCTCGCGCCTCTTGCAAACGGAAACTCAAGTTGCGTATAGATTGGTGCCTTTGTGGGGGATTTGGGCCCAGGGAGAAAGACCATCGCAAGTTGCCAACAGGGAATATTACTATTTAACCAGTCTACGGCCGCTGCTATACCAGATTCCTCTCGGATTAACTCTAGTATATGAGATCTATTCTGTAATGGTCTCCTAATATACCAGTCAAACCATGACGATGGTGTTATATAACTATCATAAAAATCATGTCTGCACAAACCCATAGGGTCAACAAAACAAATCGGGTTATTGGCGCAGAACACATACTGATTGAGTCCCCCGGAGATGCCGATGGGGTCGTTGGAGAGCCAGCGGCCGGTGACGGGATCGTACCAGCGGGCGCGGAAGTAATAGAGGCCGGTGGACCAGGAGATTTCCCGCCCCTGCCAGGCGAAACAATTGCCCAGCGCGGACTGCGCCAGGGGCGCGCCGTTGCCCTCGTACACCGTGGTCCGCCCCCAGGCGTCGTAGCGGTATTGCTCCACGATACGGCCCGCCGCATCGGCGATGGCGTGGACTGTGCCGAGGTGGTCGGTCAGATAAGTGTAGGTGTTGGTGGTCGAACCATAGCTGGTCATAGCCAGGAGGTTGTCCACGCCCGGCCCATGCACATAGCTGCGCTGGAGCGCACCCGCGCCGTCCACCTCGGCGACGATATGCGCTCCGTCGTAAATGAAGAAATTGGTCGCGCCGCCGGCGGCGGTCCATACCCGCCGGCCCAGCGCGTCATAGCCATGACGTTCGACCGCCACCGCGTTGCTGGAAACCATGGTCAACTGGTACGCTCCGTCCCACTGCAGCCCATAGCTTCGGCTGGCGCCACCCGCCCTATACGTCAGGCTGGTTAAACAACCGGCGGCGTTATAGACATACGACGCATTGGTAACAACCAGCAAATTCACCGTGTTCGTGGCCCGCCCCACGTTGCCGGCCGCGTCCCGGATCGCCGCCACGATCGGCTGCGAACCGCTGCCGGTTTCCACGCCGTAGGCCCAGAAATTGGTCCCGGCCACCTGCGGCCGGTTCGTGCTGCCACTGCCGACCCACAACTGGCCGAACGCATCGTTTGTGCCGATGCTCTCGCTGGACGATCCGGCCACGTCCACACGGCCCGTGGGCTGCGCCTCCGCCACCGTCCAGCCGTCCAGCCGATTGCCCGATCCGGGCGCATAGTTCACAGTCGCCAGAACGCCGCCAGGGCCGCTGACCTGCTTGAGCGTTCGATTGCCGGACAAATCGTAGGTGTAAGAACTGCTGGCTGCTGGCTGCAGGTTAAGGGGATCAATCTGGGTTTCGGCGGTCAGGCGATTCAGACTGTCGTACGCATAGTGGGCCGCGGTTGTTTGCCCATTGATGTTCGATACCTTTTGAGTGATCATCCCGGCGGCATCGTAGGCGTACGCGAAGCTGCCCAGCGTGTCGCCGGACGTGTTTTTCCAGGAGATATTCGTCAACCGGTCCAGCATATCGTAAGCATAGGCCGCGTTCAGGCCGGTGTTTGAACCGGTCATGGAGGCCGCGAGGCCGTTATGGGTGTTGTAGGCGTAGGCGAAGGAGCCGGCAACCGGGTGCTGGATACCGGTCAGGCGTTCGGCCTCGTCGTACGCATAGCTCGTGCTACCCGCCACGGAATCCACGCTGGTTACCTGGCCCGCCGGCCGATAGCCATAGTTTACCGTGCCTTGGGGCACCGGTTGGGCCACCGCCGCCAGCCGCCCGGCGGCGTCGAAGGTGTTGGAGATCACGCCCTGTGCGCCGGCCATTGTTTTGATCTGGCCGTTGCGGAGATAGCTGACGCGGTTCGTGAAGTCCGGTCCCAAGCTGACCGCCAGACGCCCTTCACCGTCATACGCATTGCTGACGGTGGTGCCGTCGAAGTGGATGATGGATTTAACCCACGCGCCGACGCCATAGGTGGCTCGCAGCACTTGACCTTCCAGGTTCGTGACGGTGACCGGCCGGCCCTGCAGATCCAGCCCATAGCTTTCCACGTGGCGATCCAGTTCATCGCGGATCACCAGCGTCTCGAGTTGGGTGTTGTAGTCGTAATGGATGACCGCTTCCTGGTTTGTCGCGCCCGTCAGCGTGCGGGTGACGGCGGCCAGTTTGCGCGTGGGCAGCCAGGCATAGCGCGTGGACGGCCCGGCCGTATCCGTGCAATTGGTCAGGTTGCCCAGCGCGTCATAGGAAAAGCTGTTCGTCTGTGCGTTGGGATACACGATCTGCGTCACGCGGCCCAGCTCGTCCCTTTGCAAGGCGGTGGTCCGGTCACCACCGGCGCCGGGAAGGTTTATTGCGGACACACGCCCCAGGGTGTCGTATGCATAGTGGATGGCCGGTCCGGTTGGGGGCATTACGGCAATCACGTTACCCTGCGCATCATATTCATAGCCCACGCCATGCCCGTTGGCGTTGGTGGCTGCCATCAGCCATCCGTTGGTGTCGTAGCCAAACATGGTGTCGAAGGATGTGCCGCCTGCAAGCACCCGAAAACTGGTGGGCAACGCCTGGGTGTAGGTCATCTCGATCCGATATCCCTCCGGATCCTCCACGGAGGTCAGCACGTTGAAATTGGTGTCCCAGGTGTAGTGCCAGCCATTCGTCGGCTCGGCGTTGTAGGCGAAGGCTTGGTTGGTGACGTTGTGGCAGTCGTCAAACTGGCGCTGCAGGATGGTGTTTTCCTGGTCCAATTGGCCGGTGGCATCCGCGATTTCTTTCTCCTGCACGATATTGCCCTGGCCGTCATACATATAATAAGATCCGGCGTTGCCAATAATCCACGTGTTGTTGCTGTTCGGCCCCTGGATACTCAACAGCCGCTTGGTGACGTCATCGTAAACATATTTGTAGATCCGCCGGGTTCCCTCCAGGGTGTTCGTCACGAGGGCGCATTTGCCCTGATTGCCCACCGCGTCGAGCTGGATGCGCGTGTCGTAATACTGGCCGGCGACCAGGGAACCTGTGCCCCGGGCCGTCAGCACCCCGTTGGACCCCGCTTCGTAGGTCCAGGTCGTGGCCTGGCCGGCTTCATCCACTTTCTGGGTCAGCACACTGGCCGCCGCGTCATACGCATAGGCGCGGACAAAAGCATCGCTGCCGGCGTGCGTGACCGCCCCGGTCAATTGACCGCTGCCGTTGTAGCCGTAGTCAACATACAGATTGGTTTGCGCGACGCCCACGCGGGCCAGTTGGTTGCCGGTGTAGGTGAAATACAAGCTCCGCCCGGCGCTGTCGGTCACGTTGGTCAGGAGTTGATCCAGCGCATGGTTGGCATAAGCGAGCGTCAAGCTCCCGCCCCAGTCATCGGCCACCGCCTGCAACACGCCGTTGGTGTCGAACACATAGTGCAATCCCTGGCCGAGCTGCACCCGGTACTGCGCGTTGGTGCCGATCAACCGCCAATCGTTGTCCGGACAGTGCGCAAACGTGTTGCTGGAGACTTCCTTGAACCAATAGCAGCAGCCGTTGCCGGCATGCAGCATTTTCCAGGAGTTCGTGAGGCCGTTGGGCAGGACGGTGTTGGTGGACGACAGGAACACCTGGTAATTGTGCGACCACCCCTGGCCCAGCGGCCCCGAGGTGGCGTCAATGCTGTTATAGTGCCGGCTGAAGGCCAGGGCGAGGGGCCGGCCGGGGATGGCGAAATCGGTTTCGTCCAGCATCATGTTGCCGTTGATGACGTTGATCGGCTCGCCCACGCCGGCTTTCGGCGGCCGTTGGGTTTCGTTCTTCTCCGGGAAAAGCACGACGTAGTCAACCCAGGTGACCCCCAACGTGCGCACGACCAGGTTGGAGTCTTGATGAAACGCCGTCATGAAAGGATGATCGGCTCCGCTGGCGATTGTGCCGACGACCGTGCCGACGTCGTTGGAAATAAAGCCGACCACCGGCCCGTAATAGCCCCAGGGCGGCGAAAGATTCCAACCGTTGTAGCCCGACATAGATTCGTTGTATCCGCCGCTAATTTCCGTCCGTTGCATGGTCGGATTCAAGTGGGCCACCACGGTAAAGCAGCTCGACCCAAGGCCGTATTTATATATCCGGCAGGCCGTGCCGTCGGGAACCTTGCTGGGATCATAACTGCCGAAGAAGTAGCCCGTCCCGTTTAATCGGTCGGAAAAGGGGATGTCTGTGGAAGCCACCCACCACCAATTGCCCTTGATGGCGCCGGCCATGGGCGGCATGCTGAGGCAGAACAACAAGAGATAGAGCATGGCCGGAATGGTCCGACGGGTATAAGGCCGCAGGGCTGCCTCTTTCCGGGCGGACCGCCTGGTGTTCGTTCCAAGCATGGAATCTCTTAACCTCTGGCCATGGCTGCCGTTCAAGGGATCCACCAGACCGTGGCACCGCCGGTCGGGGCCGTCAGGCTGACCAGCGGTGCGACGATGTCCGGATTGTTCGGGTCCGTGCGATAAACGTGGACTTCATCTCCGTCACTCAACCTGTCCCCATCGCTGTCGAGGTTGAGGGGATCGGTTCCCATGGCGATTTCCTCGCCATCGTTCAATCCGTCCTGATCGGTGTCGGCCAGGAAGGGATTGGTTTTATAAAGGAGTATTTCCCGCATGTCCGGCAAGCCGTCGCCATCGCTGTCCAAGTCGGCGTTGCCGACCTTGTAAAAACGGGCTGCGGCTTGCGTCGCGCTGGCATCCGTGCAACAGAAGCATTGGCCGCCGGTCGTGACCAGATTGCTGGCCAGTAGCGTCCAGTTATGCGTCAACAGATCGGAGCAGGCGAAAATATCCAGCCGATTGGTGAAATCCTCAGGATACCCAATGGTCAAATGCGCTCCGTTCGAATCCACACTGATGGCTTGGATGACCAAGTTGCTGGCGGGGGTGGGGGCGCTTTCGGTTCGTAGCGCCATGGCCGGTCGCTGGCCCGCCGCGGCAACGGCCAGACCACTGCCGAGCAACAGCAAGAATACTCTACCACCCCAAGGCTGTGAGCCTTCCATGTCCGTCCCCGATTAGAAGAACCTCTACGCCTGAATCAAGTAAATCCTTATTCTTTGCCCGATACAAGCAAAAAATATTACTCCATGGATAGAAGGCCTCGGGGCAAACACTATACTGGGGCAGTCGAAACCGCCTAAGGCCGGCGGTGCGACAATGGAGACGGTCGCTGCCGTTCGCGCGGGTGCAGGAATGTGTGGAGGCCGCCATAGGCGAAAAGTGGGATGCAATCCGAGACCGACGCGGCGACTGGGGGGGAAGACATGAAAATGGCATTTGTCCAATATCCAAACGGGCCCCTGTACCTGGTTTTTAGGGACATGACAACGTGAACGCGATTGTGCTAAATTGCCCTCCATGGAGGACATTCAATGGGTGGAGGTCCGGTCGGCAATTCGCGGAGACAAAACATGAGCAAGCAGTTGGATAAAGAGCAGGCGGCGAGAATCGAACAACGACGGGCGCGGCAGGCTGCTTATTACCGCGCCAACCGGGAGCGGTTGCTGGCGAAGCAGGCCGCCTATGGTGCCGCGCACCGCGACGAGCGGCGCGCGTACGAAAAAGCCTATCGGGCGAAAAATCGCGAAAAGCTCCGCGCCTACAACACCGCGTATATGGCGACCTATCGGGCCAAACGCCGCGCGGAACAGCAGCCCTTGCCCAAGGCTGCCGACAATCGCGCGCGCGGGAAAACGCCGGAGGCAGGCCGGCGCCGGGCGTAATCGGCCGGTCGCGGTGGTCCCCACCGCCAAGCGACCGCGGGCTCTGCAAGATCGCGCGATATCCCGTAGCGGAGAGCAGGAGCGTTTTTTTTGTTTGAAGATGGACCGGGCGACAGGCGTATTATGCGTGAAGTTCTTCGGATGGACCCAACCGCGAACTGGAAAAGGGAGGACAAGGTATGAAGAGGATGAAAACCATGGTGGCCTTGGGCGTGTTCTGTACCGCCGCCGCATGTAAACTCGGGCTTCCGCCAGCGCTGGCCGCCGAGGGGGGCGATCCGGCCCCCGCCGCCCAGGCCATTAACGCGCTGGGCCTGGACCTGATGGCCAAGGGCACGGAGGCCGGGGCCAATGCCCTGCTGTCGCCCTTTTCCATTCAAACCGCGCTGGCCATGACGTATGCCGGGGCGGCGGGCGACACGCGCGCCGAGATGGCGCGGGTGCTGCACTACGCGGGCGAGGAAACGCCGTTGCACGCGTCCTTCGCCGCACTGCAGCGGGCGCTGGACGAGGTGGCCCGCCGCACGGCCGAGCAGGCGGAGCAGATGAAGAAATTCGGCATGGGCGGCGATCCAATCACGCTGACCGTCGCCAACCGGCTGTTCGGACAGACCGGCTATGAATTCCGCGCGCCCTTTCTGGAGCTGACGAAGGACACCTACAAGGCGCCTTTCCAGCCCATGGACTTTGTCAAGAATGCCGCGGGGGCCACCCGCGAGATCAACGGCTGGGTGGAAGAGAAGACCCGGCAGCGCATCCGCGATCTGATCCCGGCCGGCGGCCTGGATCGCGAGACGCGGCTCGTGCTGGTGAATGCCATTTATATGAAGGCGCCGTGGCAGGAGGTCTTTCCGGCGGGCGCCACCAAGCCGGCGCCGTTCCACCCCGCCGCCGGTGCAGCCGTGGACGTGCCCACGATGGTGCACAAGGGGAACTTCGGCTATGCCCAGCACGAGGGGTTCAAAGCGGTCACCGTGCCGTACAGCGGCGGCGAACTGCAATTGCTCATCCTGTTGCCGGACGAAAAGAATGGATTGGCCGCCTTGGAGGCGAAGTTGACGCCGGAGCAACTGGCGGCGTGCGCCCGCGCGGGCTCGTCCGAGTTGATCCTGCACCTGCCCAAATTCAAGCTGGAGCCGCCGCTGTTCAAGCTGGGCAAGGTGCTGCAGACGCTGGGCATGAAGTCCGCCTTCAACCAGCCGAAGGGCAGCGCGAACTTCGACCGCATGGCGCCGCGCAAGCCGGACGACTACCTGTACATCTCGGAGGTCTTCCACAAAACCTTCCTGGCGCTGGACGAAAAGGGCACCGAAGCGGCGGCGGCGACAGCGGTGGCGATGGCCCGCGCGACGGCGGTGATGATGAACCCGCCGAAGCCGATCGAGGTGCGGGTGGACCATCCCTTCCTTTTCGCCATCCAGCATCGGCCCAGCGGCGCGTGCCTCTTCCTCGGGCGCATCACCCAACTGCATTAATTTAGGAGCACATTCCATGAATGGCACATTGATGGCCGGCAGACGTTGTAATTATGGCCGTTTGGTGGCCGCTGAGTCGGCCAGAAATGGCCGACCTACTTCGGTAAGACAGGCATTCCTGCCTGTCCTTCCGGCGCAGGGCGGCCGCCATAATTACATTTGCTGGCTGGCCGGGCTGTGGCTGGCGGCGGCCTGCTTGGGGCCGGTCGCTCTGGCCGGCGACGCGACCAAGCTGCCGTTCGATACCTACGGCGGCTATTTCGTTTCCAACAAGTTCGAGCCGGACGCTCCGCAATCGTTTGTGGTCATCCGCGACCAGGCGCAGTTCGACAAAACCTTCGGCGTGGCCTTCGTGATGCGGGACAAATCCCACCGTCTGCCGCCCAGCGGGTTTTGGGATCTGATGGTCATCGCCGCGATCCATCGGGGCAACGCGATGTGGACCTACAAGGTGGACAGCGTGGTCGTGCAGGCGGGGGTGGTGGAACTGCGCTACACCGCCACGGCGAAGAAGAACGACACCGCCACGTTTGCCTGCCCGCTGATCGTCTCCATCCCGAAGAGCGCCTATCAAGCGGTGCAATTCGTCGAAAACGGCAAGCCGGTGCAGAAGGTGGTGCTGGCGGAGAAACCGGAAAAGAGCGGTTAAACGACGAAATAGCTATAATGCTGCCAAGCCGTTCCTCTGATGGTTGCCAGGAGTCGTCCGTATAGCGGGATGTTCTGCAAAGACAATGAAGGTTTCGGGAACAAAACAGTTCTGCGAAACGTCTTAGTATGTAATCAGAGCGATTGGCGCTCTGTATCAGTAACAAGGAGTCTCACATGAGAGCAGTAACGGTATCAATCACGCTGGTAGCAATCATCGCAATTGCTGCGGTTGTCTATGCGGGTGATGGTTTCTACATGAAATGCCTGGCAAAGCCCTGTGGATACGAATCGCAGGTGACGTTCGGGGGCGGAATGCTCTATGAGCAAATCACCGGCTACTGTAGAAAGTGTAAGAAATTCGTCTCCGTCAGCTGGACTCGCGAAAACATCCCTGCCGAAATAAAAGAACGGGGCAAAGTCCAGCCCCGCCCGGAACCACTGGGAGAGGTCTGGGATGCCCAGAATGGCAAGGTTCTGACCATCCACGCCTGCCCCACCTGCAAAGGCCCATTTCTGGAAATCAAAAAGCTTCAAGACCTGAAGTATTGCCCGGCCTGCAACAAGCCCCAGTTCGCAGTAGATGATACCAAGCCCAGAATAGCAATCGACTGAAGTCAATGGGGGGGTAAAGGAAGAATCGCAGCGTCGAAGATATCGTCGCTAACCGCGCCGAATCCTCACGCGGCACGTTGAATCCGGCATGATCTGTGCAGCCGCTCCGGGGAATCGCTCGCGCGGTGGTATGGTGGCGGACGGCCCGTTCAGGGCCGGTGGCTCGCGAGGACGCTCGCCCTCCAGTTGTACGTTGTGTCGGCCGTGGGTGGAACGGCGCAGGGTGTTGTCCCAATTCACAAACCGCTTGAACCGTCTATGGAGGGCGAGACTCCGGCGAGCCGTGGCCGCCCCTGTGGGGCGGCCATGATTGCGCTTCGGGCTTGTCATCCCGCGTCTCGTCCGGCACGATGGTCCGCGTGAGCGCGCTGCACACCCGGCGTGAATTTCTGAAAACAGCCGCGGCCTGCGCCGGCGCGGCGGCGACCCTGCGGCTGTTCGGGGCGCCGCAGGTCCGGGCGGAGGCCGCCGCCGGAGCAAAGCTGCGTGTGGCGGTGATCGGCTGCGGCATCCAGGGCGGCCATGCCCATTTGTCCGCCGCGCTCAACGAGAAACTGGTGGCCATCGTGGACGCCGACGAGAACCAGCTCGCCCGGGCGCTCCGACAGGTGCAGAAGCTCCAGCCCGCCGGCCACGCGGCCGGCATCCGCACCTTCACCGACTACCGAGTCCTGTTCGATAAGATGGGGCGGGAGCTGGACGCCGTCACCATCGCGACGCCCAACCATCACCACGCCCTGCCGGCGCTGATGGCGATGAAGCTGGGCAAGGGCGTTTATCTGGAGAAACCCCTGGCCTACAACCTGAGCGAAGTGCGCGCCTTGATGGAGTGCGCCCGCACGTGCAAGGTGCCGACGCAAATGGGCAACCAGGGCCACTCCGGCGAAGGCTACCGCCGGCTGTGCGAATATATCTGGGCCGGCGCCATCGGCCACGTCCGCACGGTCTATGCCTGGACTAATCGCTCCAACGGCGGCGTCGGCCCGCGTCCGCCGTCCGAGCCGGCGCCGCCGGGGCTGCACTGGCCGGAGTGGATCGGGCCGGCGCCCTGGCGCGACTATCACCCGGAGCTGCATCCGCACGAGTGGCACGGCTGGTTCGACTTCGGCAACGGCTCCCTGGGCAACCTGGGCTGCCATGTACTGGACGGTGCCTGCTGGGCCCTGCAGATCGAACATCCGACGGTGATCGAGGCGGAGGAACTCATCGGCGGCAGCGACGAGCGCTATCCCGTCGGCACGCGGCTCCGCTGGGATTTCCCCGCGCGCGACGGCCGGCCGGCGGTGCAGGTGTATTGGTATGACGGCTTGAAGAAGGTCGCCCGCCGTAAAACGGCCGCGGCGGATTCCGGCGAGGCCACCGTGGGCGGCCAGAACCGGCCGCCGCTGGTCGGCGAATTGGAGCAGAAATACAACGTGAAGCTGGGCGGCAACGGCGCGCTCTACCTCGGCGACAAGGGCATCATGCACACCGCAACCTACGGCGGCGGCGTGCGCATCCTGCCGGAGGCGCAACACCAAGCCACGCCCGTGCCCAAGAAAAAACTGCCTCGCATCAAGGGCAGCCACTTCCACGATTTCTTCCAGGCCTGCCGCGGCGGCCCGCCGCCGTGCGCCAGTTTCGACTACGGGGCGCGGCTGACAGGGCTGTTGCTGCTCGGCGACCTGGCCATCCGGGCCGGCGTCGGCCGGAAAGTGGTCTGGGACGGCCCGGCCATGCGCTGCACCAACCTGCCGGAGCTCAACCGCTATCTGCAGCGCGAGAACCGCAAAGGATGGGAAGCATGAACACGACCAGCGCCAGGTTGATAAACGCAACAGCACCAGGGGCTGACCAGGACGCCCCGACCGAGCGGGGCGGCTACAGCAGCCTGCTCGGAAAACTTTTTCGCGCCAAGACGCCAAGGCGCAAAGAAGAGGAAGAAGCAGGGATGCGGAATTTCACTTGGCGCCTTTGCGCCTTTGCGCGAGACATGTTTCTTGCTTCCAGGGATTCCTTCCGTCTTCAATACCGACCTTTGTGGTTGAGGCTCGTGGCTCTCAGCGCGCTGCTGGCGCTGGCGGTTCGGGTCCAGGCGGAGCCGGCCGCCGCCCGGCCCAACATCCTTTACATCATGGCCGACGACCATGCCGCCCACGCTATCAGCGCCTACGGCAGCCGGATCAACCGTACGCCGCATCTCGACCGGCTGGCCCGGGAGGGCCTGCGGTTCGACCGCGTCTTCGCCGTCAACTCGATCTGCACGCCGAGCCGCGCCTGCATTCTCACCGGCAAGTACAGCCACAAGAACGGCGTGCCGGTGTTCAACCGGTTCGACGGCGCGCAGCCGACCGTGGCGAAGTATCTGCAGCAGGCCGGCTACTACACCGGCATGATCGGCAAATGGCACCTTGGCAGCGACCCGACCGGCTTCGACCGCTGGTGCATCCTGCCGGGGCAGGGGGTGTATCACAACCCGGCGTTTCTCGAACCGGCGGGCCGGCGCGTGATCCAGGGCTACGTGACGGACATCATCACCGACCAGGCGATCGAGTTTCTCAAGCACCGCCCGGCGGACAAGCCCTTCTTCCTGATGTGCCACCACAAGGCGCCGCACCGGCCCTGGGAGCCGGACGATAAGCATGCGCGGCTCTACGAGGATCTGGAGATCCCCGAGCCGCCCACGCTGCGCGACGATTACGCCACCCGCACCGATGCAGCCCGCGAGGCCACCATGACCATCGCCCGGCACCTCACGAAGACGGATCTCAAAACCGATCCGCCCGCCGGCTTGACCGGCGACACGCTGCTGAAGTGGAAGTATCAGCGGTACATCAAGGACTACTTGCGCTGTGTCGCGGCCATTGACGACAACGTCGGGCGGCTCCTGGACTACCTCGACCAGTCCGGGCTGGCCACCAACACCCTGGTGATCTACACCAGCGACCAGGGCTTTTTCCTCGGCGATCACGGCTGGTACGACAAGCGCTTCATGTATGAGGAGTCCATCAGGATGCCGTTCCTTGTCCGCTGGCCCGGCGTGGTCAAGCCCGGCGCCACGGAGGCGGCCATGGCCCTCAATGTGGATTTCGCGCCCACCTTCCTGGAAGCCGCCGGCCTGCCCGTGCCCGCCGACATGCAGGGCCGCAGCCTGCTCCCGTTGCTCCAGGGCCGGCGCCCGGCCGACTGGCGCACGAGCTGGTATTATCGTTATTACCACGATCCCGGCGACCACAACACCCGCGCCCACTATGGCGTCCGCACCGAGACGCACAAGCTGATCTATTTTTGGAAAAAAGACCAATGGGAATGCTATGACCTGGTCGCTGATCCGGCCGAACTCCACAACCTCTACGGCGATCCCGCCCAGGCCGACACCGTGGCCCGGTTGAAGGCGGAACTGTATCGGTTGAAGAAGGAACTCCAGGACAACGACGAATTCGCCAATGAACAACCGGGGAGCGGCGTGAGCCCGGCCAAGCGGAACGTCCTCCGCTAGGAGGAGCCAACCGGCCCTTAAAGCCGGAGCGGAATCGGTAACGATTCCGGCCGGAACGCTTACGCATTCCGCTCCCCCCAAGCAAGCAATTATGACGCTGTGTTTACAAGTACGAGATTAAAGAGGGGTTGTGCAACAACCCTCCACCGAACAACAAAAAAGGAGCATGCGATGAGAAAAATGATGATAGTGTTGTTAGCTGCCGGATGTCTGGGCGCCACGGCCCTGCGGGCTGCGGAACCGCCGCCCAAGGGGCATCCCGACTCCAGCGCCTGGGAAAACCTGTTTGCGCCGGATCTGTCCAATGCGGATTACCCGAAGGGCATTTGGTTCGTGGCGGACGGCGCGCTGACCGCCTCCAAAGACGAGGCCATCTGGACGAAGAAGGACTACGAAAACTTTGTCATGGATCTTGAATTCAAAAACGCACCCCGGGCCAACAGCGGCGTGCTGATTTATGCCACCGACACGGCGAACTGGATTCCGAATTCCGTGGAAGTCCAAATCCTCGACGACTGGGCGGACGAGTGGGTGCGGCAGCCGGCGACCTGGAAATGCGCCGGCATCTTCGGCCGGCTCGCGCCGGCCAAGCAGGTGGTGAAGAAGGCCGGCGAGTGGAACCGCATGACCATCTGGGCCAGGGGGCCGCAGATTGATGTCATGCTCAATGGCGAACTCGTCACGCAATGCGACATGCGCCAGTGGAACGACGCCCAGAAGAATCCCGACGGCAGCGCCATCCCGCCCTGGCTCAACCGCCCCCTGGCGACGATGGCCACGAAGGGTAAAATCGGCCTGCAAGGCAAGCACGGCGGCGCGCCCATTTATTTCCGCAACATCAAAATCAAAGCGTTGGAATAAAGGCTGAGATTAGTTGGCGCGGGTCTTCGTGTAGTACCACCGGACCTGCGCGGGGCTGCTGTCCTCGTCCATGTTCTCGGCGGCCAGCGCGCGTTCGCCCGCGGCGGTGGGCAGGACTTCCTTGAGCTTCCACTGGTTGTCCCGCCGCCCGAAGGTCCAGAACTCGACGAACGGCGTGACGTACTCGTCGCGCGCGACCTCGGTGCCGTCGGCGCGCCGGACGAACTGCTGCGCATGGGCGCTGATGCGCGCGGTGAATTCGTCCTTGGAGTTGTCGGCAAAGTTGCGCACGAGAATCAGCTCCACCTTGCGCACACAGAGATTGCGGTACTCGGGCGTCAGCCCGCGCTGCCGTTGCGCGGCGAGCTGCTGCGTCAGGTGTGCGGCGGCGTCCGGGAACAGATCCTCCAGGACGCCGGCGGCGTCCCCGGATTCCTCGGCCAGCTTGACGGCGGTAAAGACCTGCCGCGCGCGTTCCTCCATCGCCTGCTGGTTCCAGAGCTTGTCGGTTTGCGCGAGGAAGTTCAGCATCCGCTCGATCCGGGTCGCCTTGGTTTCCACGGGTTTGTCGAGCCACGGCCCCGCGGGGCCGGTGGCGTCCGCCGTGCCGCCGTAGATCTGCCGGAGCTGATCATCGGTGCATTGCTCGACGAAGTTGGCCGCTTTGAGCGCGGCGGACTCGCGCGACTGCTCGATTTCGCGCAGCAGCCACGCCTCGCCCTGCCGCTGGAACGTCCA
>CAIQIC010000294.1 GCA_903871765.1 uncultured Lentisphaerota bacterium | reverse complement strand
AGCGTCCAGGTGTCGCGGTACGCCTTGACCATTTCCGGCTCGCGCGTTAGGTCTTCCTCCCTCTCCTTCACGTCACGGCGGCCGACTTCGGGTTGGAAATTGCTGGCGTACTTGATGCCGTAGGGCGGGTCCATGTAGATCATCTGCACCTTGCCCGCCAGGGCCTCGCGCCGGGCCAAGGACGCCATGACCGAAAGCGAATCGCCCAGGATCATGCGGTTCGTCCAGTCCATCGGGTGTTTGTAGAACTGAACCGCCTCACGGTACTCGTGTTCCGGGTCGGCGAACAAATCACGTTCAACGTCCTGCCGCCGGGCGACCTTCAGAATCGCCTGTGTGGAAATGCGTTCGTGGATGTGCAGGGCCACCGGGTCGGCCACGCACCATTGCTGCTCCCGCTTCCCCGCCCATTCCAGCCACGGTTCATGATTGCGGAAGGCTTCTTCGAGGATTGCGAGTTCCGCCGGGTCCAACTTCTGTCTTCCGGCCTTCCTGATCAGGTCTTCGATGTTGTCGGCTTTGCCGGTGGCATCGAACCGCAAGGCGGGCGCAAGGTGGGGATTGTAGGCGTACTTGATTTTCTGCTCTTTGACGATCTGGCCGCGCGCCGCCAGTCCCGCCGGCGGGATGTTGAGGCGCGTCACGCCCTTGTGTCGGTAGTCAACGACCGGCTCGCCCGTTTTCGTCCCGCTGGTCGCGGGACTACCCCGTGGCAAGCCGGCCTGTCCGTCGTTGTTCTTTTTCCTCGCCACTACAGCCTCGCAATCGTTTGCCCAAATGGCCCGATAACGCCAACCAAGTCAAGCGCAGACTGTAGCCGATTCCGTGGCATTTGCGAGACGAAAGACAGCCCTGGACATCGCCGCGCAGGTGTACCGCGACGCCCGGCACGCCCGCGGCGGTCTCAGCCGGCGGGCGGCGGCGGGGGTTCCGCGGGCTTGGCCTCGGGGACGTTGACGGTGAGGTACACGTCGCGCAACTGCCGGGCATCCACGGCTGCCGGCGCGTTCATCATCAGGTCGCAGGCCTTCTGGGTCTTGGGGAAGGCGATGACGTCGCGGATCGAATCCTCGCCCACCATGAGCATGACCAGCCGGTCCACGCCGAGCGCGATGCCGCCGTGGGGCGGCGTGCCGAAGGCCAGCGCGCGAATGAGATGCCCGAACCGGTCCTCGATTTCCGCCGGCGGGAAACCCAGCGCCTGGAAAATGCGATCCTGATATTCCGGGCTGTGGATGCGGATGCTGCCGCCGCCGAGCTCGGTGCCGTTGAGCACGATGTCGTAGGCCTGGGCGCGGATCTTGAGCGGGTCGCTCGCCAGCAGCTCCAGGTCCTCCGGATGCGGTGCGGTGAAGGGATGGTGCATGGATTGCAGCCGGCCTTCCTCGTTCTTCTCGAACAGCGGGAAGTCGGTGACCCACGTGAAGGCGAACTTGTTTTTGGCGATCGCACCGGCGGCCGCGCCGGCGAGCAGCCGCAGGCGGCCGAGCGCGGGGTTGGCCACGCCGGCCTGGTCGGCGGCAAAGAGGAGCAGGTCGCCGTTTTCGACCTTGAGCCGCTCGGCCAGCGCCTGCTTCTCCGCGTCGGAAAAGAACTTGGTGATCGGCGACTTCCACGCGCCGTCGGCCTGGATGCGGATGTGCGCCAGGCCGCCGAGGCCGGCCTCCTTGGCGATCCGGGTCCATTCCTCCACCTGGCCGAGCGAGAGGCTGGCGAGGCCCTTGGCGTTGATGGCTTTGACCACGCCGCCCTTGGCCAGCACGTTGCCGAAAACCTTGAAGCCGGTGTGCTGGAACGCGTCGGACAGGTCCACCAATTCCATGCCGAAGCGCAGGTCGGGCTTGTCGCTGCCAAAGCGGTTCATGGCCGCGTCGTAGGGCAGGCGCGGGATGGGCAGCGCGATCTCGCCGTGGCCGGCGACGCGCATGATGCGGGCGAGCATGCCGTCCACCAGCCGGTAGATGTCGTCCGGCGTCAGATAACTCATCTCGATGTCAATCTGGGTGAACTCCGGCTGGCGGTCGGCGCGGAGATCCTCGTCGCGGAAGCAGCGCGCGATCTGGAAGTAGCGGTCCAGGCCGGCCATCATCAGGAGTTGCTTGTACTGTTGCGGCGCCTGGGGCAGGGCGTAGAACAGGCCGGGGTTGACGCGGCTGGGCACGAGGTAGTCGCGCGCCCCCTCGGGGGTGCTCTTGGTCAGGATCGGCGTCTCGATTTCGAGGAAGTTTTCGCCGTCGAGGTAGGTGCGGACGGCGTTGATGATCCGGTGGCGCTGGATCAGGTTGTGCTGCATCTTGGTCCGGCGCAGATCGAGGTAGCGGTACGTCAGCTTGAGGTCCTCGGCCACCTTGTCGGCCGCCTCGTCGTCCAGCGGGAAGGGCGGGGTGCGGGCGCGGTTGAGCACGGTGATCCGGTTGGCGCGCACCTCGATTTCGCCGGTGGAAAGCTTGGGGTTGATCATGTCCAGCGGCCGGGGGGTGACGAGGCCTTCGATCTGGATGACGTATTCGCCGCGGACCGTCTGGGCCACGTCCCAGGCCGGCTTGGAATCGGCGGGGTCGAACAGCACCTGGGTCAGGCCGTAGCGGTCGCGCAGGTCAATGAAGATCACGCCGCCATGGTCGCGCACGGTGTTGGCCCAGCCGCACAAGGTTACGCGGGCGCCGATGTGCGCCGGCTTCAATTCGCCGCAAGTGTGTGTCCGCATCATGATGTGGTCCCTCTTCCCTTGACGGCGTTCAGTTTCGTGACGACGTCGGCCAGCGGCAGTTCGACCTGCGTGCCGTCCTGCAGATTTTTCAGCGTTGCGGTGCCGGCGGCGAGTTCGCGGTCGCCGCGCAGCACGGCCCAGGCGGCGCCGACGCGGTTGGCGGCGCGCAGTTGGGCTTTCAGGCTGCGGTCGCCGAGGTCCAGCCCGCAGGCGCAGCCGCCCTGCCGCAGTTCCTGCGCGAGCCGCAGATTGGCTTCCCGGGCCGCCGGGCCCAGCGCGACCAGCCAGACCGGCCTCGGCGGCTGGAGCGCGGCCAGCCGGTCGGGCTGATCGTGCTGCACGGCCATCACGGCGCGTTCGAGGCCGGCAGCGAAACCGACGCCGTCGAAAGGCTTGGTGTCCAGGGTCACACGGTAGCGGCCGCCGCCGGAAAGCGCATCCTGGGCGCCAAGCGCCGGGTGGCGGATTTCCCAGACGGTGTGGATGTAATAGTCCAGCCCGCGCACGAGGCGCGGGTTGACGCGCACCGGGAGGTTCAACCCCTGGAGCAGGCGCACCACCTCGGCCAGGTAAACGCGGGACGGCGCGCTCATGAAGCTGGCCGGGTCGGGCAGCGTGTCCACCACCTGCCGGCAAGCTGCCTGCTTGCAATCGAGCAGCCGGAAAATGTTTGTGTCAAACCGCCGCCGGCAGTCGGCGCAGAGGGCGTCCAGGTGCGGGCGCGCCGCGGCGGCGAGGCCCGCCGTGACGGCGGGGCGGTCCTCCGGCAGGCCGCGGGTGTTGATATCGATCGTGAAAGCATGCAGACCCCAGCTTTGAAAAAGGTGTTGCTGCAGGGCGATGACCTCCACGTCGGCGGCGGGATTCGGTTCGCCAAACGACTCGACGCCGAGTTGGTGAAACTGGCGCTTGCGGCCGGCCTGGGGCCGCTCGCAGCGGAACATGGGGCCGAGATAATAGAGCCGCGCCCCCTCGGCGGCTGCGCCCTGTCCGGCGGCATAACGGATCACGCCGGCGGTGCCCTCGGGCCGCAGGGTCAGGCTGCGGCCGCCACGGTCGGCGAAGGTGTACATCTCCTTTTGGACCACGTCGGTGGTTTCGCCAAGCGAGCGGGTGAACACCGGGGTGTATTCCAGCGCCGGCGTGCGTATTTCGCTGAAGCCATACAGCGGCAGCAACTGGCGCGCCTGTTCCTCCAGGTGCTGCCAGAGCAGCACCTCGGGCGCGGTGAGGTCCACCATGCCCGGGATGGGCTGAAACAACGGGGTATCCATCGGCGGGACCGGATAGGCTCAGATGCCCATGATCGTGGTCTTCATGATCTTGCCGGGCTTGAATTTGACGACCTTGCGCGCGGGGATGGTGACGACGTTGGCGGGTTTGTTCGGATTGCGGCCAATGCGCGCCTTGCGTTGGCGGACCTCAAACACGCCGAAATTCCGAAACTCCACGCCTTCCCCCTTGGCCAGGGAGGCCGTGATGTAATCCAGTGTTTTCTGGATCACGGCGAAGACGTCCTGTTGAATCAGGCCGGTTTCTTCCGCAATGCGAACCACCAAATCCCGCTTCGTCATGGTCATGGCACTTCCCCTTTCATCGTTTCCTGCCGCGGCAGCCGGTGCGATCAACAGCCGCACCTCCGGCGCATCGCAAGACCGGATGTATAATAGAATTATGCGCCCCGCGGTCAAGGGGAATTCGCAGGGGGCCGCGCGGGCGGGGTTTCCGCGGCGATGGCCAGCATCCGGTCCATGGCGCGCCGCGCGCGCGCTTGGACGCCGGCATCGGCGATGGCGACCACCGGGGCCCGGTGCTGGAGTGACCAGCGGATCTTCTCCAGGGTGATTTTCTTCATGTTGGGGCACAGCGCGCGCGCGCTGGCCCGGTGGAAGCGCTTGCCGGGATTCTCGCGGCGCAGGCGGTAGAGAATGCCCGCTTCCGTGGCAATGATGAATTCGGCGGCGTCCGAGGCCGCGGCGTAGCGGCACATCTGGCCCGTCGAGAGCACCTGGTCGGCCGCGGCGCGGACGGGCTGGCTGCATTCGGGATGGGCCAGGACCAGAGCGCCGGGATGCGTGTGGCGCGCGGCGGCGATGTCCTTTTCCTGGATCCGCATGTGGGTGGGGCAGTAGCCGGGCCAGATGATCATCGGCCGGCCAGTGCGTTCCTGGACGAAGTGGCCCAGGTGCTGGTCGGGGACGAAAATGACGGGTTGCTGCGGCGGCAGCGACCGGACAACCGGCACGGCGTTGGCGGACGTGCAGCAAATGTCGCTCTCCGCCTTGACCTCCGCGGTGCTGTTGACGTAACAGACCACCACGGCCCCCGGATGTTGCTGCTTCAGTTGGCGCAATTGCTCGGCGTTGATCATGTCGGCCATCGGACAGCCGGCAGCGGTGTCGGGCAGCAGGATGGTGCGGGTCGGGTTGAGCAGGGCGGCGGTTTCGGCCATGAAATACACTCCACAGAATACGATGATCTCGGCCTCCACCTGCGCAGCCTTGCGGCTCAGCTCGAGGGAATCGCCGGTGAAGTCGGCCAGGGCCTGGATCTCGTCCGGCTGGTAGTTGTGGGCGAGGATAATGGCCCGGCGCTCGGCGGCCAGTCGGCGGATTTGTTGTTGGAGATCGTTAGTCATAGCAGGCGTTGGAGGATGGCCTGGCTGCCGCGCGGCGGGGGGCCGGGCGGTCAGCGGATGGCCTTATGGATGATGATGCAGATCGCCGCGCCCAGCAGGCTCAGGACCGCCAGGCTCTTGTTGAAGGCATAGAACGAATCCTGCGGCTGGATGACAATCAATTCCTTGCCGCTTTTCACATCATCGGTCTTCTTCACGTTCACGCTGACCACCTCGCCCTTGACCAGTGTCTTGAGCACGACCGGCGCGTTAGTGCCGTAGGGCAGCAGACGGACCGCCGGCTGCCCTTCCGTGACGGGCAGCCCCTGGCTGCTGAGGTACACGTCGGTGATCATGCCGTCCACTTCGGCTGTGAGGGTCACCAGCCGGGGGTGGCGTTCCTTGACGGACTCGGAGGGGAACCAGCCGTCCTTGGCGCACCACAGGCCCAGGGCCAACAGGAGGATCGCCCATACCAGGAAGTCCTTGGTGCTGTGCACATCGTATTTTCTAGCCATGACCAGCCCGTGAGCCGCGTCCTTTGTACAACACTATAACAGAGTTTGCGGCGTCAGCAACACGGCGTCAGGGGGCGACCGCGGCCCACAGTTCCTGCGCGCAGGCCTGGACGGCGGCCGGGGCCTGCTCCGGCGGCACGGCCGTCAGCGACCCGTTGTGGCGCAGCTTGATTTCCACCACGCCCTTAGCCAGCGACTTCTCGCCGATATTGACGCGGATGGGCAGCCCCAGCAGATCGGCATCCTTGAATTTCACGCCCGGCCGCTCGTCGCGATCGTCGAGCAGCACATCGCATCCGGCGTGCTCCAGCGCCGCCGTCAAGGCCAGCGCGGCCTGCAGCGTGGGCGCGTGCTGCACGTTGATCGGCAGCACCTCCACGGCGCAGGGCGCGATGGAGATCGGCCAGATGATGCCGTGGTCGTCGCGGCTCTGTTCGAGCACGGCCTGCAGCGTGCGCGTGACGCCGATGCCGTAGCAACCCATGATCGGCGTCTGACGCACGCCTGCGGCATCGAGGTAGCCGGCGCCCAACGCTGTGCAGTACTTGGTGCCGAGCTTGAAGACATGGCCGACCTCGATCCCGCGCCGGGCGTGCAGGCGGCCCGCGGCGCAGCGCGGGCAACTGTCGCCGTCCAGCGCGTTGCTGAGGTCGGCGAAGGCTGCGATCCGGGCGTCGCGCGCCAGGTCCACGTTGATCAGGTGCGCGTCCGGCTGGTTCGCCCCGGTGATCGCGCCGCGGTATCCCTGCAGCTTCTCGTCCGCGACGATCCGGAGCGGCAGGCCGACGGGCCCGGCAAAACCCACCGGCGCGCCGGTGACGCGGGCGATGGTGGCGTCGTCCGCCAGCACGAGGGCCGTGGCTTGCAGCACGCGCTGCAACTTGAGTTCGTTGACTTCGCGGTCGCCGGGCACCAGCACCGCGACGGGTTGCTGGTCGGCCAGGTAGATCAGCGTCTTGATCAGGCGGGCGGGGGGCGCCTGGAAGAACGCGGCGACAGCGGCCATGGTGCGTCGGCCGGGCGTGGGCACGACGGCTGGCGGCAACTCCGCGCCGGCAAACTCGCGCGGGCCGCGATGGAGGCCTTCGGCGCGGTCGAGATTGGCGGCATAGCAGCAGGCGTCGCACTCGACCAGCCCGTCCTCGCCGGCGTCGGCCAGGACCATGAATTCGTGCGAAGCGCTGCCGCCCATCGCGCCGCTATCGGCCTCGACGGCCTTGGTGCGCAACCCGCAGCGCTTGAAGATGCGCTCGTAGGCGGTATACATCGCCCGGTAGCTGCGCTCGACGCCCGCTTCGTCCGCGTCGAAGCTGTAGGCGTCCTTCATGATGAATTCCTTGGCGCGCATCAGCCCGAACCGCGGCCGGATTTCGTCGCGAAACTTGGTCTGGATCTGGTAGAGATTGAGCGGCAATTGGCGGTAGGACTGCACCTCGTGGGCGACGAGCTCGGTGGCCACCTCTTCGTGCGTCGGACCGAGCACCATGTTGCGCTCCTGGCGGTCCTTGATCTTGAACATGACGTCCTTGAGCACCGCGAAGCGCCCGGTCTGTTCCCAGAGTTCCTGCGGATGCATGGCCGGCATCAGGATTTCCAGCGCGCCGGCACGGTCCATTTCCTCCCGGACGATCTGCTCCACCTTGCGCAGCGCGCGTCGGCCCAGCGGCAGGAAGGTATAGAGGCCGCCGGCCAGCTTGCGGATCAACCCGGCCCGCAGCAGAAGTTGATGGCTGGCGATTTCCGCCTCCTGCGGGACTTCGCGCAACGTCGGGATCAATTGTTGGGTCCAGCGCACGGGATGACCTCCGGTCTTGATTTTTGCAGCCGGTAAAGTAGGCTGGCCGCGTTGGGTAGACAAGCAGAATCCATCGCGAGGCACAACCGATGCACAACGACCGGGCAAAAAAGAAGATCTACCTGTGCGGTCCGATCATGGACGAGCGCACGAGCCACGCCCGCACCTGGCGCGAGCGGGCGCGGCAGGAGCTCGGACACGACTTTCTCCTGCTCGATCCCCTGCGCCGCAACTTCAAGGATCGCGAGGTGGACAGCGCCAACGAGATCGTCGAGTTCGACCTCCAGGATATTCGCGTCGCCGACATCATCCTCGTGAACTACTGCAAGCCCTCCATCGGGACGGCCATGGAGGTTTTTTACGCCGCGCAGGACCTCGGCAAATTCGTGGTCGCCTTCTCGCCGTTCACCTTCCAGGACTGCAGCCCGTGGATGGTCCGCTACTGCACCAAGATTCTGCCGTCGCTCGAGACCGCCATCGCTTACATCCGCGAGCATTTCATCGCCCAGGATCGCGTGTGAGGCGGCACGCGCCGCGGCGGGAGCGGAGCCCGTGAAAGAATCGATTTTTCCCAAGCTGGGCAAAGTGGACCGGCGGACGCTCCACGGCCTGGACCAGCGGCGGGCGCGGCACGCGTTGCAGATCCGGCTGCCGGCCGCCGGGCGTCCGGTGGCGGCCGGCCGGTCGCTGCCGGCGAACCGCTGGCTCCAACTCGCGCTGCCGCTGCTCGGCGGGCTTTTCGTCATCGCGTTCATCGCCGATCTGGCCCTGGCCGGCCGCCGGGGGCGTTCGGCCGCGTTGTCCCCCGACGTGCCCACGGAGATTCGGCGCCTGCGCGCCGGTTTGCGCGGGCCGGTGTACACGGACAGCCGCGGCCGGTTTCGCCTGGTGGCGCCGCCCGGCTGGCAGCAGTTCACCGGTGAAGACAGCGCGCCCTACGACGTGGTGTTCCGCAGCCCCAACGACGTTAGCGTCAGCCTGATGACGACTCCTGTGCCCTACGACGACTTGCCGTCGCTCTACGCCGACATTGATCGGCGCGAGCGCGAATTCGGCATACACGCCGAGGTGGAGGCGATTATCTTCCAGCAGCGGCCTGCCACGCGGCGGGTGGTCAAGCTGCTGAAGTCGAAAGTCATGGCGATTGACTTTGTGGCGGACCATGTGGCGCATCATATCCTGTGCGAAACACCCACGGAATTATTTGACCAGTATCAGCCCGCCTTGCTGGCCCTGCTCCAGACGTACCAGCCCCTGACGCCGCCGCCGGCGCGCGCCGGCGGCCGGTAAGCCCGGGAAACCTGCTCCGGGCAGGCCCCTCAACAAGCTCATGGCGGGAGCGCAGAGGTAAGAAACGACCACAGATTCCGCAGATTTCGCAGATCAAGATCGGTGTAATCCTGAAATCTGTGGATTACTTCTCCGATCAGGGCACCAGTTTGACGCGATAGAAGCGCTGGGCGACCGAATTCGTTGTGGTATCCGTATAGGTCAGCGTGGTCTGGTCCGTGCCGTTCGTCAGTTGCGAGCCCGGCAAATTGGTGGACCAAGCGCCGGTCAACGCATCGCAGTATTCAACCTGGTAGGTCTTGCCCGGCACCGCGGGCCAGGAGATGGTGAAGCCGCTGCCGTCCGGCTGTCGAGTGATCGCATCTATGGCCCACCAATCGGGCAAGCCATCCCCGTTACTGTCCACAATGCGCAGCAGGTTCAGCCGACCGCCGGTGGCGACCTTGCCCTGCAACCCGGTTAAGTGATCCACGCTGGCCAGGATGCGTTGTACTCGCTGGGTCGCATTATCGCCGGGGAAATTCAGCGCGGCGAACGCCACCGCCCCGACGACGTGCGGCGTGGCCATCGAGGTGCCGTTCAGATATTGGTAGACTTGGTTCGAATCCACAAGCTGGTTCACGACCGTGCCTGAGGTGGGGAGCGTCGCGCGCAACGCGGCGCCGTCCTCCTGGGACAGGGACACGGCCGGTATCCAGTTGCTGGCAGACCCGAGCGTGCCCGGAAAGTTCCCGCTGACGTTGTTGTATATGATCGCCGCCTGCGCGCCCGCCGCCATGGCATTGGCCACCTTGATGGCGAAGGTCAGTATGCCGCTCAGCGCCCCGCGTTGGATGAGTGCGATGTTATTGCTGACCGCGGCGGGGAAGTTGGTGGTGTAGCCCAGGCCGCAGTCAACCACCGCCGCCGTGAAGCCGGTCGTGATCCCGGAATATTCCAATGAATTGGCGGCGTAGGTCGTGGAGTCCCGCTGTACCCAGGCTGTGGTACTGGCCAGTGCGACCGGCTTGGTGGAGAGGATGTTCACGCCGGGGGCCGCCAGATCCACGGTGGTCGCGCCATAGTTGGAAAAACTGGCCAGGGCATCGTTCTGGTCGGAGGCGGCCACGACGATCATGTTCGGCAGGCGATACGAGGCCGGGTACGTGGGTGTCGTATCGTTATTGGCGCTGCTGTTCCCGGCGGCCGCGCAGATCACGATGCCGGCATCGCCGGCCGCTTGCATGGCCGTCCGCTCGGCACTGCTGTAGCCGCCGCCGCCGAACGACTCGTTGATGGCCACGATATTCACCCCCCGGTTTTTCATCATGGTCGCGTAATCGAGCGCTTCGATCACCGCGGCGTCGGTCAGGGTGCTGCCATCGTTGGACGCCCGGAGTGCCATGATCTTGGCCCGGTAGTTGACGCCGATCACGCCCGTCAGATTATTGCCGAGGGCTGCAATCGTGCCGGCGACATGGGTCCCGTGATAGCCGGAGTCTGCGGGATTGGACATGCCGTCGATGAAATCATACCCATAATAATCATCCACATAACCGTTGCCATCGTCGTCCAGACCGTTGCCGGGAATCTCACCGGTGTTGACCCACATGTTGCTGGCGAGATCGGGGTGGGTGTAGTCCACGCCGGTATCCAGCACGGCGACGACCACGGAGCCGGTGGATGAGCGCGATAGGCTCCACGCCGCCAGGAACTGGATGTCGGCGCCGGCCGTGCCCGCGCTGCCATTGACCGATTGCCCGGTGTTCTGCAGGGCCCACAAGCTGGAAAAGAGCGGATCGTTGGGGGGCGCATTGGTAGTGACCCAGCGCAGGTAGTTCGGCTCGGCCGTCTCCACCGCCGGGTCGCGTTGCAACTCGGCCAGCAAGGCCGCCGTGGACCGATGCGTGCTGCGTACCAGGCCCATGTGGCGGCGTTGGTGCGCGGACAGCGGGGCAAAATGTTTGGCCATTGTCAGCGCATGGCCGGCGAGCGCCTGTTGCGCGGCTTGCAGCCCCACCGCTTCCTTGAAGGTTACAATGGCCTCGCCTTCGACGTACGCGGTGGCGGGATGCTCCGGCGCCGCCCCGCCCGCCAGGAGAGTGGCGCCGAAAGCAACCAGAATCGCCAGCTTGCTCCACCCCGTGAACTCAAATTCGGGCCTTTGGACATTATAGCCACTCAAATGACACGATCCTGTTGCCGTCGACGAAAGTGGAGTAACCTACCGCTATCCCTGCCGGATGCAATAGCAGGCAAAGGGATACCTCAAACAGCGCAGCAGGACGTGCGCAAGCCAACATTATCACATACGCGACCGGGCGTTTGGCCCGGTCGCGCTGCATCCGCGTAAAGCGGCTGCTTATTTGTCCGGCGTCACGGCGGCGGCCGGGGCGGGCTCCGTCTTGTTGTCGGCCGGCCCCTTCACATACTGCAAACCCACGGCCAGCAACGCGAGCACCACGCACGCCGGCAGCAGGAGCTTCAACGCCTTTTGAATCGAAGCACCCTTGGCCATGTTGCCGATGGCCTTCGGCACAATCACCGCGCCGGCCAGACCGACGGCAAAAATGATGCCGAAGAGGCTGCCACTAGGTCCTCCAAATTTCGGGAATACCACGCCCAAGGTAGTCGGAAACGCCGGGCCGAAAACGAAACCAGAAGCCAGCGCCAGCGCATAGGCCGCGGCGGAGCTCTTCGTACCCGTCATGATGATGATGACGACCGCGGCCACCACCGCAGCGCCGGCGATCAGCCAGCCACCCAACACATCTCCGATACCGGTCAAGCTCGTGATCAAGCGGCCGGCCATCATCGCGATGGCGAAGGCCGAGAGCAGGCGCGCGGCGGAAGCATCCACCTTGTCGGCGGGCATGTCCGGTTTCTCCTTCGAGAGCACTTCCTTGCCGAACGGCGCCAGCCAGTTGCAGAAGCTGGATTCGAGCGCGATGTAGCAGAAGAGCACGAATGCCGCTACGATAGTAGCCGGTTCCTTCAGGAGCGCAACCGCGTCCATCAGCTTGAAGGCCTTCGCATCCGGGAATGTCGTCATGAAGACACCGATCAGCGGCAGCAGCACGATCACGCCGAGCGCCGAGACGGCTTTTTCATAGGAGACCTTCTGGAAGAGGAAGCTGACCACGAGCGGGGTCAGGAACAGGCCGAGACCGAAGAAGACGTTGACCAAGTTGTTGGCCGACGCCATGTTCCCGTTGAACAGCTTGCTCACCTCGGCTGTGCCAAGCACATTGCCGGTCGTATTACACGCCATCGCGCCCACGCCCAGCAGGATACAGGCGATCACGCCCGCGCCGAAGCTCTTGGCGTTGGCGAGCATCAGGATGGCCACCGCCGCTGCCGCAAAGCCGACGATCGCGACCTTCTGGTAGCCGAGCGCATCCATCATCACGCCCACCACCAACGAGGCGATGAGGCAGGCGAACATGAACGCCGAGATCATTGTGCCGAACTTGGCCTGGTCAATGCCCATGCGCGGCATCATCTTCACCGCGATGGACCCCAGCACCGCAAAACACATGCCCAACCCGAACGCACCGCTCAGCCCGACGATTTGAATAGAATTCATGACCTTTTCTCCCTGTTAGGTTTCCTTGGCCACGCCGCCCATCCCTGTCCACAGCACCCCGCTGTGCACCCGCACTGTTAATAAAGATAAAAAACCACGCCCCCTGAGTCAAGCGCCGTTTCTTGCTGTTTTTTGCATGGTGGGCAAGCGGGCGCATCTCCGATTATTGCACGATCGGCGTGTGCATGTCAGTAGGTCAGGCCTTCTTGCCTGACCACGTCGGGCAGGAATGCCCGACGTACTTTGCGTGCTAAAGCGGTGGGCCACATTGCCGATGCGTCCTGGCCAAGCCCCCTCCTGCTTATCCGCCGCGACGGGCGGGGCGGGCAGATTGCGGGAGGGGGAGTTTGGGGCGAAGAAACGCCGTGCAATGGGAAGCGCGCTTAAGCGGAGCCTACGTCCATTCCTGTATTCCTGAGTTCCTCATTGAAAATCAGGAACATGCTGAATATCTGCGTAATTTGTGAAATCTGTGGATCCAACTCCGCTGCTTATCTCAACGTACGATTCATTCGATCTCGGGCGGCACAGCTTGACCATGGGCCTGTTGCGCGGTGGCCAGATAGGCGCCGTAGAAGTTGGAGTTGCAGTCGAGCCATAACGTGATCCGGTGGAGATCCTCGGGGCTGAGTTTGACGTCGTGGTGGCCGGCGCGGAGGAGTTGGTAAAGTTTGGAGACGCGGGCGCCGGTCTGGCCGGGGATGCTATGGGCGCCGCCGTGGAGGGGGTCGCGGATGACGCCGTTGCCGCCATCGAGCCAGTAGCCGAGCGGCGCGAGGGCGGCGTAGGCTTGCGTCCAGCCGTTCTTCTTCACCACGTCGGTTGTCATTGCCGGCGCCTTCTTGTTCCGGGCGTGGCAGGCGGCGCAATGGCGGTCAAGAACCGGCTGTACGAGTTGCGGAAACGAAACCGGCAGGGAACCGGTCACGTCGGGTTGGATCGCGGACGGCGGGCGGCGCAGTGCGAGGACCGGGGCGGTCGGCGGGCGCGGGGCGGCATGGCGCTCGTCGTGGCAGCCCAGGCAGGTGAGCTGCTGGCCGGGCTGGACGTAGGTGTCGGACCGCATGGATTGTACGGCGAGTCCATCCCCATCCAACGCCTGGAAATAGAGCGCCTTGCCCGGCGGACAGTAGAACCGGGCGCTGCCGTCCTGCTCGACGGGCACGGTGCCGAGCACGCCGCGGCAGAGCGACTGCGCGGCAATCCCGATGCGCGGGTTGTCGACCTGCGGCGTGGCCTTGGGGAACAACTGGATGATGCGTAGCGCGGCGATCCGGGTATTCTTGGGCCAGGGCAGTTTGCTGTCGTACACGTTGATCACGGTGACGATACCGGGTTCCGGCGCACGGTCGGTTTTGGCGTTGGCCAGGAGCGTGCCGTGGGTCTGCGGCGCGAGCACCGGCGGCGTCGGCCGCGCGCGCAAGGGGATCGGATCGCGGCAGCCGATGGTGTCGTCGCGATAGAGCAGTTCGCGGTTGCCGAAGCCGTCGAGCAGGTAGATGCCGTACGTCTGTTGGCCGAGGTCGGGCGTTTCGACGGTACCAGCTTCGAGATCGGCGGGCCGGGGCGGGGTGGCGGCGTTGACATCCTGTTTCTTCTTCTTTGGCGGACCTTTTGCCTTGGCCGTATTGCCGGCGTACACGCAGAGATAGAAATCTTCGCTCAGCGGCCACGCTGTGCCGTAGGCCTGGGCGCCGCCTTCCGATTCGGGGAAGCGGACCTCGGGCGTGATGCGCTTGAGCTGGGCCATGCCGTCGTCGTCTTTCACTCCGGGATCCAGCAGGACGAACGAGCCGTACGCCTGCCCGTGATGCGGCGCGGCGGTGGCGACGAATTTGGTCGAGCCGGGGATGGCGTGCAGGTCCATTTCCATCCAGGGCCGCAGCTGCCGGCCGCCGTTGGGCGGGAAGTTGCCGTGGATGGATCGCGCGTCGCAGCCGTCGGGCGTGGTCACCCATGGGTGATGCGCGATGTCGCTGTCGCGGTCCACATAGTCCCAGCGGGTGTACACGAGCCGGCCGTCGTTGGCGACGCTCGGCTGCCACTCGTTGGTTTCGTGGAAGCTGAGCGTGGCGATGTCGCTGCCGTCGGCTGGCATGCCGTGTAACGTGTACGTCGGTACCGGCCGCCCGTGGCACCGGCCGAACCCGCCGCGGCGTTCGGAGACGAACGCGACGCGCCCGTTCGGCAGCCAGCACGGATCGAAATCGTTCCACGGGCCGTCGGTGAGCTGCGTGAGGCCGGTGCCGTCGGCATTGACCTTGAACAGGTGCCAACTGGTCTGGGGGTCCCACCGTCCCGGTTTGCATTCGGTGTAGGCGAAGAGGATTTGCCGGCCGTCAAAAGAGAGGTCAGGCGACAGGAACGCGCCGCCGGCGAGCGCCTGCCCCTGTAGCCGGCCGGATTCGACTTTCGCTTCCGCCAGCACGTCGTGCAGCATGGGGCTGGGTCCGAACGCGCTGGACAGCACGCAGAGGCCGCCGCCGGGGACCGCGTTGAAGCCGAAGAACTGGTCGCACATGTGGTTGTATTTCGCGCGCTGGCGCTTCACGAACAGGATCCGGTCGAAATCCAGCAACGGATTCGCCAGCGCGATCTCGCGGCGCAGCCGGCAGGCATCGAGGTAGAGCGCGTGGCGGTCCGCGGTCGCGGTCAGCGACACGGCGGCGTTGCGCTGCTTGAGCGCGGCCAGCCGGTCGGCGGCGCGGTCGAGGTGCAGATGCCTGAGCAACGCGGCGGTGCGCCGCAGCACCACGTCGACCGGATCCCGGTCGGCCGGGCCGACGAGCGCCTCCGGCCGGTACACGGTCGCGATGACTTTGGCCTCCGGCCGGGCGGCCAACTGTTGCCTGAGTTCCTCGAACTGGCCCTGGTAATCCCGTTCCACGTCCACGCGCACCGGCGCGCCGGCCGCCGCGCCGCCGGCGGCCAGGAGGGACAGCCACAGGCCGATGTTTCTCATGCTGGAGTATCGCGGCACCATGCAAAGCTTCTATGAGGTTGGCTCATGTGTAAACGGTATTACGTTTATGAATGATACCCAACAACTTCTTCCCCCCGCCGAAGCATCCCTGCCATCCGTGGTTGAACTCTGAGATGTGCGACTGTTTTCGTCACGGCGTCTGCTGTTGTTTCTTCTTCGCCTGTTTCCGTTTGCCGCGCGCGTCCGCGCCGGCGGGGGCGGCGGGGTGCTGGTCGAGGATTTCCTGGAGCCGGCGGCGCGCGGCGAGGGCGTCGGCGTCGGTCGTGTCGCGCGGGATGAGGATTTCGTTGAACGGCGCCTCTTGCATGTCGAAAAGTTCGCCGCCGTTGGTCAGTTTGAACCGGACGTTGCGGACGTAGGACTTGCCGTTGAGCTCCACGTACACCCATTCGCGCGGGTCGCCCTTCAGGCCCTTGAGCTGCGGGACGAAGCTGTGGCCGTCGAGTTTTACGCCCTCCGGCAGTTTGGCGCCGCCCAACGCGGCAAACGTCGTGAAGAAATCGCTGAAGTCGGTGAGGTCACGGTTGACCTTGCCGGCGGGCGTCGTGCCCGGCCAGGTGGCGATCAGTGGCACGCGGCTGCCGCCCTCCAGCATGGTCGCCTTCATGCCGTGGATTTTCCGGCCGCCGAGGGACGATCGGTTCGCACCAAAACGCGCGGTGCCGTTGTCGCCGGCGAAGACGATCAGCGTCTTTTCGCGCAGCTTGAGGCGGTCGAGTTCGCCCACCAGTTGGCCCACGAGCTTGTCCATGTAGGCGATGTTGTCGGCGTAGAGGTCGCTGCCCGTCTGGCTGTCGGGCGTGCGCACAATCGGGCCGTGGATGTGCGACATGGCGTAGTAGAGGTAAAAGGGCCGGGCTTGATGGCGCTCGATGAAGTTGACCACGAAGTGGTGCATGAGGTCGGGCAGGTATTTGCCCTCCGGCAGCGGCTTGCGCTCCCCGTTGAGGGTGTAGTGCGCGGTCTGGTCGCGCCAGTACCGGCCGCTGCCGGGAAACACCAGGTATTCGTCGAAGCCCCATTCGCCGGGGCCAAGGCACATCTGGCCCCATTTGCCCGCCTGCGCGGTGATGTAGCCGGCTTTTTTCATCACGGTCGGCATCATGATTTCGCGGCTCGGACTGATCGCGTTGTGGCTCTGGTTGTTGATGAGGCCCGTGCGGAACGGATAGCGGCCGGTCAGGGCCAGGCAGCGCGACGGGCCGCAGAGCGGCATGGCATAGTTGTATTCGAACCGTAGGCCGCTCTGGGCCAGCGCGTCAATGTGCGGAGTCTTGAAATGGTCGCTGCCGCAGCAGCCGATGTCGCCGAGGCCGACGTCATCGGAGAGGATGAAGATGATGTTCGGCTTGCCCGCCCCGGCGGACGTGCTAGCGATGGCGTTCGTCGCGGTGGTTTCCGCCGCCGGACTGCGCCAGGGCGGACAGGTCATCGCGGCCAGGCCCAGGCCCGTGGTCTTGAGGAAATCCCGTCTGTTCATCATTTCCTGATATCCTTATTCACTCTTCCTGAAATCTGCCTGATGGCATGCGCGCTTCGCCGTTATGGGCGGCGCCCGATACCGGGCGTCGCCAGCGCCACCCCAGCATGGACAACCGCACCCCCAGGAATCGATAATAATGTTGTCGATAATTATGTTTGCAATCCGGGCATTATCGGCTATAGTCCCCCCGCTAGCCAAGAAGATAAACGCAGTTGGTTTGGTAGATTGTCGCTGGCCTTAGGCTTGGTGACGATCAGAAACCTGAACAAGTCGGGAACGGCCTCTGAGTATCCTCCTCTAGCGGAAAGCGAAACAAATGGGTACGAAACTATTCGTCGGCAACCTGTCATTCAATACGACGGACGCCGACATCAAGACTCTGTTCCAGCAGGCCGGTACGGTGGTCAGCTGTGACGTGATTCTGGACAAATTCACCAGCAAATCCCGTGGCTTCGGGTTCGTGGAAATGTCCTCGCAGGAAGAAGCCACCAAGGCCATTGCCGACTTCAACGGCAAGGATCTGGATGGCCGCGCCCTGACGGTCAACGAAGCCAAACCCCGCGAAGAACGCCCCCGTGGCGGCTTTGGCGGCGGTGGTGGCGGCGGGCAGCGTAATTTCGGCGGTGGCGGCGGCAGCCGGTATTAAGCCGGTTTGGTCTTCATGACCGATGGGCGAGCGTCCCCAACCGGGGGCGCTCGCTTTTTTTCTTATCTGCCGCCAGCCTTGCTTTTCGGCCGGTAATCCCTACACTTTTGCGCGTTTCACGAGCAATTATACAGGACCAATTTATGGCGGAGTTGCCCAAGCATTACGATCCGAAGGCGATCGAGGAGCACTGGTACGGCTGGTGGCTGGAACACCACTCGTTCCACGGCGCTGCGATCCAAGGCGGCGACCCGTATTGCATCGTCATTCCGCCGCCGAACGTCACCGGCATCCTGCACATGGGCCACGCGCTGAACAACACGATCCAGGACGTGCTGACGCGCTGGCAACGGATGCGCGGACGCAACACGGTCTGGGTGCCGGGCACGGACCACGCGGGCATCGCCACGCAGAACGTCGTCGAGCGCGCGCTGAAAAAGGAAGGGCAGGGGCGGCACGCGCTCGGCCGCGAGCCATTCGTCGCGCGCGTGTGGCAGTGGCGCCGGGAATACGGCGGGACGATCATCCGCCAGCTCAAGCGGCTGGGTTGCTCGTGCGACTGGGAGCGTGAGCGCTTCACCATGGACGCGGGCTTGAGCGCAGCCGTCACCGAGGTCTTCATCCGGCTGTACAACAAGGGCCTGATTTACCGCGGCAAGTACATCATCAACTGGTGCCCGCGCTGCCAGACGGCGCTCTCCGACGAGGAGAGCGAGCACCGGGACACCGCCGGCAAGCTTTATCACCTGCGCTATCCGGTCAGCGGCGTGCCGGGGCGGACGCATGTGATCGTGGCCACGACGCGGCCGGAGACGATGCTGGGCGACACCGCCGTGGCGGTCCATCCGAACGATGAACATTACGGCGATCTGCGCGCCGGCGGCCGGGTAACGCTGCCGATCCTGAACCGCGCGCTGCGGGTAATCGCCGACGACTACGTGGACCCGAAGTTCGGCACCGGCGTCGTCAAGGTCACGCCCGCGCACGATCCGAACGACTTCGCGATGGGCCAGCGGCACAACCTGCCGGCGGTGGACGTGATGAACGATGACGGCACCATGAACGCCGCTGCCGGGCCGTACGCCGGCCTGGACCGCCTGGCCTGCCGCCAGAAGATTTTGGAAGATCTGAAGGCTGCCGGGCTGATCGAGAAGATCGAGGACCACCAGCACGCGGTGGGCCATTGCTACCGCTGCCACACGGTCGTGGAACCGCGGCTCTCGCCCCAGTGGTTCGTGAAGATGAAACCGCTGGCCGAGCCGGCGCTGGCGGCGGTCAGGGAAGGCCGCATCACGTTCACGCCCGACCGCTGGACCAAGGTCTATACCGACTGGATGGAGAACATCCGCGACTGGTGCATCTCGCGACAGATCTGGTGGGGCCACCGCATCCCGGTGTTCTACTGCGACGCCTGCGGCCACCAGTGGGCCGCGGCGGGCCAACCGCCCGCCTGCGTCCAGTGCGGCGCGGCGAACATCCGGCAGGACGAGGACGTGCTCGACACCTGGTTTTCGTCGTGGCTCTGGCCGTTCAGCGTCTTCGGCTGGCCGCAGCCCAACGCCGATCTGCAGTTCTATTATCCCACCCACACGCTGGTCACGGCGTCGGAGATCCTCTTCTTCTGGGTGGCGCGCATGATCATGGCCGGCTGCGAGTTCATGGGCGACATCCCATTCCGCGAGGTCTATATCCACGGCACCGTCCGCGACGACATCGGCCGCAAGATGTCCAAGAGCCTCGGCAATTCGATCGACCCGGTCATGATCATCGAAAAGTACAGCGCGGACGCGCTGCGCTTCAGCCTGATCATGCTGACGGCGACGGGGCAGGACGTGTACGTCAGCGAGGAGAAATTCGAAATCGGCCGCAACTTCGGCACCAAGATCTGGAATGCGGCGCGCTTCCTGCAATTGCAAGCGCCGGGCGCGCCGCCGCCGGCGGACGTGCACGCGCCGGACTTCGCCGCCGCCCGGTTGAGCGCCGACGACCAGCACATTCTCGCGAAGCTCAACGAGTGCATCGTGGCCTGCGACGACAACCTGGCGAAATTCCGCTTCAACGACTACGCCAAGGCCGTCTACGAATTCACCTGGCACCAGTTCTGCGACTGGTACGTGGAATATTCCAAGCAGGTCTTCTACGGCGACGACGCCGCGCGCAAGGCCGTTGTGCTGGGCGTCATGCACCACTGCCTGGCCACGGCCCTGCGCCTGCTGCATCCGCTGATGCCGTTCCTGACCGAGGAGCTCTGGCGGGGCCTGGGCTACAACACGGCGAGCGAGACGATCCTGACGGCGCCGTGGCCCACGGCGATTGCGACGGCGGCGTGGGATGCGGTGACCGTCGCCCACGTCGAGGCGCGGCACGAGCTGATTGGCTTGGGGCGGACGCTGCGCGCCGAAAACGGCGTGGCGCCGGGTCAGAAGGTGGACTTCATCCTCAAGCCCGTGGCGGGGGAGGCCGCGTTGCGGCTGGAAGCCGACCGCGCGAACGTGATGAGCCTGCTCAAAGCCGGTACCTTCACGGTGGACGCAGCGTTTACGCCGGCGCAGGCGATGCCCAGCACCCTCACGCCGCTGGGGACGCTCTTTCTGTCGCTCGGCGCGGTGGACGTGGCCGCGGAGCGCGAGAAGCTGACCAAGCAGCTCGCCGAGATTGACCGCAATCTGGGCGGCGTGCAGGCGAAGCTGGGCAACGCCAGCTTTGTGGAGCGCGCCCCCGCCGCCGTGGTCGACCAGCAGCGCGCGCTGCTGGCCAGCCTGACGGAGAAGCGTATGAAACTGGCGCAGCACCTCGCGATGCTGAAGTGAAGGCAACAAAGCTGGCACTCCTGCCCGCTGAAAAGGCAACTACGAAACACGGGCATGTGGTCTGTCAACATATTCGCAGCAATTCTTCAATTTTCTTTTCTTCAAACTCCCGGCCAGAGGCATAGCCCATTGCGCGCAGTCGCGGGCGGCCGATTTCCGAAGCGATTTTGTGGATTTT
>CAIQIC010000293.1 GCA_903871765.1 uncultured Lentisphaerota bacterium | reverse complement strand
GGTCGCCCTCCGGGCTCCCTTCGCCGGCCGGGGGGAACGCGCCCCTCAACCATGTAGTGTAATTGATTTGCCCTTTGGACTCACGATCTCAGAAACGGCGCGACAGCGTGGACGTTGTGCCGAAAAGACAATGAGAAGGATTACCACATTGTTCTGTCTTTTAGTCTGCTTGGCCGGTTGCGTAACGACGCAATCTCGCATTCATGAGGATCCGATCCTCTCCGAGAAGCTAAAAGCCGTCATGATCCCAGAGATGGACTTCCGCGATGCCGCTGTGCGCTGCCCCGTTGCTTTCTGCCAAGCCATATACGCGGAGC
This sequence comes from uncultured Lentisphaerota bacterium, assembly GCA_903871765.1. Classification (GTDB taxonomy): domain Bacteria; phylum Verrucomicrobiota; class Kiritimatiellia; order CAIQIC01; family CAIQIC01; genus CAIQIC01. Next base: position 3,210 of record CAIQIC010000293.1, on the reverse strand, counting down.
GTTATTCACCTGCCATTCCTAACTGGCAAGACGCTCCCAGGGACAGCGTCCCGGGACAGCGGGGTCAGCCCTGAAGATAGAACATAGCTTGCTTTTCAACACACCATAGGAACCGGGGGTCAAGTCCGTGCAAGGTTGCATAACGGCTTGCCGAAGGGGCGTGGTTTGGTGCCGTTAGCCGCGTGTCGCTCGCTATTTTCTTTCGTGCATTTCGCGCCTGTCCCGCACGCCTCGTCGGGATGTTTCGTAGTTCCCTGGCTTCCGCTGTGATCTCCACCACCTCTGCGACCTCCGTCGTAAAATTCTCCTGCCCGTGCTTGACGCCCCCCTCCGCCGCATGGCCTTAGTCGTTATAATATGGGCGAAATATCTCCCTGGGAAGTGTGCCATTGTGTGCCACCGGCGGGTTCTGCGGCGTTTATCCCATACGCCAGGCTGCCTGGCCCCGGCCATGAAAAACGCCAGTTCGTATAACATTTTAAAAGCATCTGCCCTGGGTTGTTGTGGGGTGGGGCTTGAACCCCGCGCGGCTTCCGGTTAGAGTGCGCCCATCCAACGTACGAAAGGGCGACATGACGGCGAGAATTCTGGACGGCAAGGCGATCGCGCAGGAGATGCGCGCGGAGATCAAGACGGCAACGGCACGGCTCCAGGCGGAGCACGTGACACCCGGCCTGGCGGTGCTGCTGGTGGGCGACAACCCGGCCTCGCGCTCGTATGTGACGGCCAAGGAGAAGGCGTGCGCCGAGGCCGGCATGCACTCCGAGGAGGTCCGGCTGCCGGCGGCGGCGACGCGCGAGCAGATCCTGGCCGTGGTGCAGCGGTTCAACCTCGACCCCCGCGTGCATGGCATTCTGGTGCAATTGCCGCTGCCGGACCATGCCATGGAACCGGCGGTGATTGACATGATTGATCCGGCCAAGGACGTGGACGGTTTTCATCCGCTCAGCGTCGGCCGGATGATGCTGGGACTGCCGACCTTCCTGCCGTGCACGCCGCATGGCATCCTGCACATCCTGAAGCGCTCGGGCATCCGCACCAGCGGCGCGCACGTGGTGGTCGTCGGCCGCAGCAACATCGTCGGCCGGCCGCTGGCGAACATGCTCAGCCAGAAAAGCGAATTCGGCAACGCCACCGTGACGATGTGCCACACGGGAACCCGGGACCTGGCAAAATACACGCTGCAGGCGGACATCCTGATCGCGGCCGCGGGGCGGGCGCGTACGATCACGGCCGAGATGGTGCGCGACGGCGCGGTGGTGATCGACGTGGGCGTCAACCGCGTGCCGGACCCCGCGGCCAAGAACGGGTTCCGGCTGGTCGGCGACGTGGACTTCGACGCGGTCCGGGCGAAAGCCGCGGCCATCACGCCGGTGCCGGGCGGCGTCGGGCCGATGACGATCACCATGCTGCTCTACAACACGCTGGAGTCGGCGCGGCGCGCCGCGGCGCGCCGCGCGGGCGCGCAGGGGGACTGGCTTGCGCGTTCTTGAGCGATACCTGCTGCGCGACTTTTTCGTCACCTGCCTGCTGACGCTGGCGGTGGTTACCTTTGTGATGTGCCTGGGCGCGGTGGTCAAGGCGATGGATCTGCTCGCGCGCGGCGTGTCGGGCGTCTTCATCCTGAAGATCTTCTCCTACAACATCCCGTTTCTGCTGTCGTTTTCGATCCCGATCAGCGTGTTGACGACGGTGCTGCTGCTCTTTGGCCGCCTGTCCTCCGACGGCGAACTCAACGCCATGAAGGCCTGCGGGCTCAGCCTGTGGCAGATCGTCACCCCGCTCGTGCTGGCCGCGGTGTGCCTGTCCGTGCTGTGCCTGTACCTGAACGGCACCCTGGCGCCCCAGAGCCACTGGGCGCAGCGGCGCGTGCTGGTGGATCTGGGCATGACCGAGCCGGAGAACCTGCTGGAGGAGGGCCGGTTCGTGCGCGACTTCCCCGGCCTCATGGTGTACGTAGCCAAGCGGGAACGGAAAAAAGTCACCGACGTCATCGTGTACGAAATGGGCGCCCGCGGCGTCAAACGCAGCGTGCGCGCCCGGTATGGTTATCTCATGACCGACCTGGACAAGAAGCAGTTGCGCGTGGATCTCCACGACGTGCGCATCGAGGTGCCGGACGAGGACCATCCGATGGATCTGACGCGCTCGCGCGACATTCGCGCCGAGCATTACCCCGTGACCCTCGATCTCTCCAATTTCCTGAACCGGGGCCAGGTGCGGAAAAAAGGCGCGGACATGGCCTATGGCGAATTGATGGAAGCGGTGCGCGACATCCGCGGCGCGTTCCCCGGGGTGGATCCCCAGGATCTCGCGCGCATGCGCATGGGGCTGGTAGTGGATGCCAATACGCGGCTGGCGCTGGCGCTCTCCTGTTTTGCCTTCACCCTGCTGGGTATTCCGCTCGGCATCAAATCCCACCGCCGGGAGACCTCCATTGGCTTCGGCATCGCCATCCTGATCGTCTTCTTCTTCTATTTCTTCATCATCATCGCCGATTCGCTCGTCCGCCATCCCGAACTGCGGCCCGACCTGATTGTCTGGATCCCCATCCTCGGGGCGGAACTGGCGGGCTTTCTGCTCCTGCGTCGCGCCGCTTGATCCGGAGAGACATCCCCGGCGTTTCTTCGTTGTGCGCCATGGTTGGCGCAGGTGTGTCACAATGGGACAATATGGCGCAATAACAATCCACGATTTGTTAGATGTTAAAAATATAAATAAGTTATAGCAGTTTGGTAATAAAGTATTTGTAATAGATATTCATATACTTTCGCGTTGTATGGCATGGAGGATGCTAATATAGCTGATAATTTTGGAGAAATAATATGGCTAAAGTTTTGGGCATCGATTTAGGAACGACGAATTCGTGCATGGCCATCATGGAGGGCGGTCAACCGGTGGTGGTGCCGAACGCCGAGGGTGGCCGGACGACGCCCTCGGTCGTGGCGTTCACCAAGAGCGGCGAGCGGGTGGTGGGCCAGGCGGCCAAGCGCCAAGCGGTGTTGAATTCCCGCAATACGGTTTATTCCATCAAGCGATTCATGGGCCGCAAGTACGAGGAAGTCGAACAGGAACGCAAGCGCGTGCCGTTCGAGGTGGTCCGCGCGTCCAATGGCGATGCGAACGTCAGGGTCGAGGCGGGGGGCGAGACGAAGACCTATTCCCCGCCGGAAATCTCCGCGATGATCCTGGGCAAGATGAAGGCCGACG
>CAIQIC010000292.1 GCA_903871765.1 uncultured Lentisphaerota bacterium | reverse complement strand
CGCACAACAGCGCCACCAGCAGGACCGGTTTTATTTTTGACATTAGCATGACGGTATGTTCCTTCGGTTTAGCTTTCTCATCAGATGATCCAGGGCTCGCGCATGGCGCGTGAACGCAGACGATTCGCGGCCAGATCGTTCAGCACGAATTCATGTTCGGATATTTTTTTTCACATTTCCAGTTCCATCCCAACCTATTTCAATTCTTTCAGGACAATATTCTTGAACTGCACTTTCATCGGCGGTCCCGGGTGCATCTGCAACGCGATGATGCCGCTTTTGACGGCGGTACTGGCATCATTATCGGTAATCTGGCACATCAAAACGCCGTTGACGTAAAGCGTGATGTCCGGACCGCGGCAGATGATCCGGTACTGGTTCCAATCCTCCTTCTTGAAGCTCTTCAGCAGCTCGGCGGAGTCGCCGATTTTCTGAACTTCCTTTTTGCCATCCGCCGCAATGGTCACCTTCTCGCCGCGTGCCCCGATCAGCCCGCGCTGGTGGTGATATACATACCCCACCAAGCCGCCATCGCCCGTCATATCCGCCTGGTAGCCATAGGTGTCCCAGTTGGGCCGGGTCTCGGAACGGATCTGGACGCCGGAATTGGCGGAGACACTCAATTTGAAATCGCAGGTCAGTTCAAAGTCGGCCGGCTGCCCGCCTTTCCAGATCAGGTAGTTGCACTCTTTACATGGCTTCTGCGGCGTGCTTTGCGCCGTCAGCGCACCCTCCTCCACCGTCCACCAGCCCGGCGCACCATCCCAGCCGCTCAGATCCCGGCCGTTGAACAGGCTGATGCCGCCGCCGGCAGCGGCGGCCGCCGCCGGCAGGTGTGACTTCGCATCCTGCAGAACTTTCCGGGCACGGGTGGTCAGCTTTTCATCCCGGCTGGTCTTGAGAACTTTTTCCATGACCGGCCGGACAGCCTCCGGCTTGTCCTGCACCAGGCGCTCGGCGATCGCCACGGTCGCCAGACAGGCTTCCGTCCGGAGCGCCGCGTTATCGAGCATCGGCGCTGCCAGCAGGAACGACTCCGCATCCCCGGCACTGCCCAGGACACCGAGCAGGATCATCTTCTCGTCGTCCCGCTGTGCCAGGGCCGCCGCCTCCTTGCACATCGCCAGCCGCTGCCCGGCTGTCACGTTCTTGTCCCCGCTCACGCGCAGGTAGCCGCGCAAGGCCAGCAGCTTGTACGTCGCGTTGGGCGAGTGCCCGGCCAGCGTGAGCAGGTCCGGCGCCGCGGCCGCCGTGCTCCAGTCGCAGAGCAGCCGCGTGGCCACATCCTGGACCTCCGGGCTGGCGTCCGCCATGGCCGCGCGCACGGCCTGGAGCGACCCGGCATCCCCGACGGAACTCAGGATGCTCAGCAGGGCGCCTTTCTGGGCGGGCTGCGCCGACGCGAAGCCGGCGACCAGTTTCTCAACGCACGCGCCCTTGTCGGTTTGGCGGCCGCAGACGGCCGCCAGCGCCGCCTGCGCCGCACGGGCCTCTGCGGCCGACTTGTTCTTCAGCAGGATATCAACCAGGACGGAAAGTTCGGGCAGTTTGCCCAGCTCGCGCAGCGCGTTGATACTCGCCACGCGCACCGCCGGGTCCGTATCCTCAAGCGCCGCCTTGGTGACGGCCGGCAGGGCACTGATAATCAAGCGCCGGCTGACAACCTTGGCCCCGATCGCGCGCACCCTCGCATCCGGCGAAGCCAGCATCGCAGCGCCTGTCACATCGATATCACCGGCCGAAAAGCCGACGATGGCCGACTGGGCCGCCCTGGCCAGATCGCTGTCTGGGGACACGGCAATCTCAACCAGCGCGGGCAACGCAGAGGCGTCCACCAGCCTGGTCAGTGCACCGATGGCGGCAATACAAACATTGGTTGGGCTGTTCCTGGTCAAGGCCAGTAATGTTGGAACGACCGCCTTATCCTGCCGGCAACCAAGCGCCTCGACGACATAGACCTGTTTTTCCGGCGGCAGCTTGTTCACTTCGGCCACCAGCGCCTTGGTCAGCTCGGCGCCCGGCAGTTCATGCGCCAGGCCCAGCGCCACGGCCACCATGCCGGCATCGTCGCTCTTGAGTTGCTCGATGAGCAGGGGAATCCCAGCGGCCTGCCGGGCGACGATCAGACTGCGCGTGGCCTCCATGCGGATGTGACGGGGCGTGGGCACGCCGCGCACACGCTCGCAGATCGCGGCCGCCCGGTCATGCCGGCCTTCTCCGATCAACCGGTCGGCGCACCGCAGGCACCCCTCGCAGATCGCGGGCAGCATGGCGGCCGAGGCGCCGGCCAAAGCCTGCTCCAGGGCCTGGACCGCCGGTTCGCCACCAATACGCCCCAGGGCGGCCGCCGCTGCCGAGGCCAGCGCAGGATCGGCATCCTTCAACTTTCCTGACAGCCACTCGACCGTTTTTGTGTCACGACGTTTGCCGATCGAATTGATCACCCCGATCAGCAGTTTTCCCTGCAGCTTGCCCAAGGCCTCCCGCAACGCGGCGTCCACAGCCGGATCAGGAATAGCTTCCAGCCCGATCCGCGCCCACGACGCCAGGTGCTCATCCGACAGCAGGGCCGCCAGGGCCGGGACCGCGGCCGCCGTGCCGCAGATGGCCAGTTGCTTGCAGGTGATCGCTTTGACATTGGGCGCGGCATCGGACTGCAGCACCGCGATCAGTTTGCCTTCCCGGCTTTCGGCCGGGTTCTGGTCGGCGGCCTGCCCGCCGGTGATCAGCCAGCCGGCGATCAAGGCCACATGTACGGCGAAAGTTCTTATCTTGCTCATAATCGGTTTCCCCAGAATTGTCGTAACACTCAGGCGCCAGGGTTCAGGAGGCACTCGAACGATCGAGCCAATGGCTAGCAGGCTCTGAAAACTGCTTCTCAATAGACAGTTTCCGGCCCGTTTGCCTGATCTGAGAAACCATCGGTTTCGCATGATCTGCTCCATCTGGAGGGCCGACCTTCCGCCTTCGCCAAGAGGCTCCGGCGGGACAAGCCGTGTCGGCCGCGGCCCGGACGGAGCCGGGCCCTCCAGGGGCCAAACTGAACCCTAACCACCTGAACAGCTTCAAACAGTCATCTCCTTCATCTCAGCCCGGCAATCTCATACCCGCCACGGCTCACGCAACGCCTCCGAGCGCAGCCGGTTCGCTTCCTCGTCGCCGATGAACTCGTTTTTCACGGGGTCGTAGTTCACCTTGCGGCCCAGGAACTGCGCAATGTTGGCGGCATGGCAGACAATATGGGACTGGCAGGTCACGCGGGCGTTGGCCCGCGGCTGATTCCGCGACTTCACACAATCCAGGAAGTTACGCACATGGAAATTGGCCGGGTACCCGCCAATCTTGGGACGTTTCCCGCCGATCAAGTCCAGCGAACTTGCAAAAAGGTCGCCGTTGTCACCCGTCTCCACCCAGCCGGTTTCTCCTTCATAGCGCACCGGGCAGGAGCCCGAGTCAAGCCAGCCGTCGTTGCGCATGACCAGTTTGACGCCACTGGCGTACCGCGCGCAAAGCTGGTTGCCTTCCGGCCAGTACGCCACCGCGGCGGTATGGTCGGTTTGATTGGCCCACTGGCAGAGATCAACGCAATGCGAACCCCATTCCAGGCAGCCGCCGCCGACCAGGCCCCCGCCCTTTTCAAAGCCGCCGCCGTTATGGAGAATGCCGTTGCTGAATGGACGCCAGGCGGCCGGCCCCAGATACATATCCCAATCCGCCACCGCCTGGCCGGGATCGGGCTCCTCGGCTGGCCATCCGCTGGTTTCGGTTCCCAGTCCGCCTGGATGCGCATGCAGGGTCACAAGTTTACCGAGCTTGCCGCGGTGCGCCAGTTCGGCCGCAAACGCGAAATTGGGCAGGCTGCGCCGCTGCATGCCCCCCTGGAACACGCGCCCGGTCCGGCGGAAGGTCTCGGCCAGGATCAGGCTTTCAGCGATATTCTTCGTGCAGGGCTTCTCGCAATAGACGTCCTTGCCCGCCTTGGCCGCCATGATCGAGGCCAGCGCGTGCCAGTTGGGCCCCGTGGCGATCAGCACGGCGTCAATGTCCGGCCGCGCCAGCAGTTCGCGGAAATCGGTGTACATGGCGCAGTCCTTGTTGCCATACCGGCTATCGACATGGCTCTTGGCGGCCTCGCGGCGTTCCGTGCGCACATCGCAGACGGCCACGCACTGGACATCCTGCTCTTCCAGCATGCAGCCCAGGTCGTAGCCACCCCGACCGCCGATCCCGATGGCGCCCAGAGCGATCTTCTCGCCGGGCGCGACCGCGCCGTCGCGGCCCAGCGCCGCGGCGGGAATGAAATACGGCAGGGCCAGGGCACCGCCAGCCATCAGGCTGCCCTTCAGGAATTGCCGGCGTGTGGTTCCCGGCTGCGCTGCATCAGACTTCATGCACTCACCCCTTGTGTTCCGGCCCGGATCCGGCCTGTTTTCATCGGCAACCGCCCCCGCCGGCCCGCGTTGGGACGGCTGCCATGCTCTACTGCATGAACGTTAACATATCTAAACGCCAAACGCTTGCATTTATTTTAAGTTGCGGGCAGGCCCACAACAAACGCTGGGGCGGGTCTGTCATCAAGCCGGGAACTATGGCCGCTTTCGTCCGCAGGCTTCACGGCACGGCGCGCGCCGGCGCCGCGCGCAGCAGATCCAGCGGGCTCGTCGCCGGATTGCGCAGATCCTTGACCACGTGCGTGTAGATCATCGTGGTTTCCACATTCGCATGGCCCAGATAATCCTGGATCTGCCGGATGTCCACGCCATTCAAGAGCAGGCTGGTGGCGAAGCTGTGCCGCAGCGTGTGCACGCTCGCCGGCTTGGACAGTCCCGCCCTGCGCACCGCGTCGCTGACCGCCTTTTGAATGGTCACATCGCTCACATGGTGCCGGCGGATGGCGCCGCCGCGCGGATCGACGGACAAAGATTTGCTGGGGAAAACCCATTGCCACGCCCATTCCCGGCCCGCCTGCGGATACTTCACCGCCAAGGCGTCCGGCAGATAGACCGGGCCGACAGCGCCTCGGCCTTGGAGGTCAGGCCGTCAGCCTGAGGATTCACTCGCGGCGCAGCCGTTTTCTTCCAGTCGGTTTGGCTTTGAAATTAGAACAAGCTTTACCTATCATCCCAATACGGACCAATTGTAAAGTTATTACCCTCTGATTTTGCCTGATTGCAAACATTTAATACCTGCTTTTGTAAAGCTTGTTCTAATCCAAATCTGAACGCCTGTCAACCATCAGAATACTCCCGTTCATGGCGAACGCGCGGCGTCCGTACAGTCGGCGACTTCGCATAATTGTTGCGTTTTACAGGATCTTCCGTCCGCCATAATTTCTACCGATTTTCCTTGCTTTATCATCCGCCGGGGGGACAATAACCACAGTTCGTATGAACAACCGGCGTTTGGCGAATGCCAAGCCTGCGAAGGTGAAACTTGTTCTATACAACGTTATGCATAAGATGAAATATAATGCCTTACTGATTGCCGCAGTTGGTCTATCCTTCGCACTCGGGTGCTCCAGGCATGAAGAGACTGTCCAGCCAAGAGTCGGATTCCTCAGCATAGGCACCAACGAACTCTATGCGGTTATCCCCCTGGGCACCCATCAAGAGGAAGTGATAAGGAGAATCGGAAAGCCTTGCCATGTCATGCAGATGGGCCGTCATTATGAAACGAACTCGACCGCAGCGGTAGTTGAGATCCCCACGGTAATGTGGACCTACGCCTGCACAAATGGAAATATATGGGTTTGCTTTGGTTCAAATAGCAATGTTTTCTTCATTGGACCAAGTCCGATGATGGAGATATAGGAAAGCATAACCAGCCGGTAGATTTTACCGGCGACAAGCGCCGGAAAATCACCGGCATCGTTGGCACAAAACATGAACTGGACAGATAGTCTGCTTTTCGCTGTGGCACTATTTACTGGATTAACAGGCTTCGCTCT
>CAIQIC010000291.1 GCA_903871765.1 uncultured Lentisphaerota bacterium | reverse complement strand
GCCCGCGAGCCTGATCGTCATGGGCGGCGGCTATATCGGCTGCGAACTCGCCTGCCTCGCCGCCGCGCTGGGCGTCAAGGTGACCATCGTCGAACTGCTCGAGGACGTGCTGATGCTGCTCGATCCCGATGTGCGCCGCGAAGTCCGCCGTGGCCTGGAAACCGGACTGGGCATCAAGATCATGACCGGCCAGGCGCTGGAAAACGTCAACGCCAGCGACGCCGGTATCACCGCGACCGCTGGCGGTGCAACGCTCGCAGCCGACCTGGTGCTCGTCGCCGTGGGCCGCCAGCCGGTGACGGACGGCCTGGCGTTGGAGCGCGCCGGCCTCAAAACCGATGAGCGCGGTTTCATTCCGGTGGACGAATGCAACCGTACGGCGGTGGCCGGCATCTTCGCCATCGGCGACGTCAACGGCGGGTTGCAACTCGCCCACGCCGCGACGTCGCAAGCCCTGGTGGCCGCCGAAGCCGCCTGCGGGCGCCAGCCGCGCCGGAACGAAACCCTGATCCCCGGCGTCATCTTCACCATGCCGGAAGTCGCGCTGGTCGGCTTGACCGAAGCCGACGCGAAGAAGCAGAACCGCACGGTCAAGGTCGGCCGTTTCCCCTTCGCTGCGCTCGGTCGCGCGCTGGCCGCCGGTGCGCCGGAAGGCTTCGCCAAGCTGCTCGCCGACGCGCAGACCGATCAACTGCTCGGCGCTCAAGTTGTGGGCGCACACGCGACCGATCTGATTGCCGAAGTGACCCTCGCCCTGCGCGCGGAACTGACGGCGGCGGAACTCGGCCGTACCGTCCACGCGCACCCGACCTTCAACGAAATCTGGATGGAAGCCGCCCATGCCGTGCATGGCGAATGTATTCACGCCGCGCCGCGGAAGAAAACCTGAGACCCGCCGCGGCCGGCGGAGGACGTACCGCGCCGTGGGCGGTTAGGTCCTGTGCGCGGATGGGCCAAGCGGGTATCAGCATGCGCTGCTTTTCAGGCCGAGTGTTCGTGCTGTGGGCGGGGCATCTTACCCCGCGCTCTTGCAGCATCATGCGCTGGTTTTTGAACAGCGTTTTTCTGGGATTGATCATAATCCTTGGCTGGCTCTGGCGTGCCGATACTGGCCACGCCGAGTCACTTCCGCTGGCGAGCTGGGAGGGTCGCACCATGGGCACCTGCTACAGCGTCAAACTGGCCGGCGTGGAGCCCGCGGATCGCCGGCTGGCCGGGCTGCGCGCGGCCGTGGATCGGCGCCTGGACGACATCAACCATCGGATGTCCCACTATCTGAACGACAGCGAATTGTCCCGCTTCAATGCCGGCACCTCCACGGCGCCCGTCAGGGTCTCGGCGGAACTGGCGCGCGTGACGCGTTATGCCCTGGCTTTGCACCAGCAATCCGGGGGCGCCTTCGATCCCGCCCTGGGCCGGTTGATCGATCTGTGGGGCTTTGGCGCGGCGGGCCGGCGCGAAGACGCGCCGACGGAGGAGCAGATTCTGGCGTGCCGCCGACAAAGTGGCGCCCGCCACGTGCGCGTCACGCCGCAGGACGAATTGCAGAAGGACCTCCCCGGCCTGCAGATCAACCTCAGTGCCGTCGGCAAAGGCTACGGCGCCGATGAGGCCGCCCGCGTCCTCCATGAACACGGTTTTACCAATGTGCTCGTGGCCGTGGGCGGCGAGATGGTAGCCAGCGGTGTGAATTCCGAAGGCCAGCCGTGGCAGGTTGGCGTAGAGCTGCCGCGGTACGGCGTTATCCGCGGCACGGAACTCGGCGCCGTCGTGCCGCTGTCCGGGCGCGCGTTGTCCACCTCGGGCGACGCCCATAACTTTTTCCAGGATGAGCGCGGCCGGATTTATGCGCACATTCTGGACCCCGCGACCGGCCGCCCGGTGCAGCACAACCTGGCCAGCGTCACGGTGGTGGCCGCCAACGGCCTGATGGCGGACGGCCTCGCCACCGCGGTGTACGTCATGGGCTTCGAGCGCGGCTTACGCTGGGTCGAACAGCAGCACGACATCGCCGCCATGTTCATCATTCGCGAGAATGCTGACCGCTGCCGGCTCGTCGCCAGCTTGCGTTTCCCGCCCTTTCGCAGGATGAAATAAGGGGCCTGCTGTTATAGCGGCACGCCGGACACCGCTCCGGAACCTGGTTGTTGGATCTGGATCTTGAAGTTCTGGTCCATCTCCTTGACCCGCTGGCGGACCTTCGCCGGCAGGGCATGCATCTGTTTCTCGGTGTTGACCGGGCCTTCGAAGATGACCTGGCCTTTCTCCTCGGCCTTGACCGTGCGCTGGCCGTTATGATCGGTCAACGTCACGGTGAGCCCATCGCGCATGTCCGTGACCACGCTGGTGCTTTCCGTGTGCTGCTGATGCTGGCTGTGCGGTACAAACGGCACGGGTGGGGTGGGGACAATATCGTGTTCCTCCGGTTCCGCGGTTGGCGGCTCGGAATGATCTTCCTCGGCCGGCGGCAGCCTATCGCGCCATTGACGTTCCAACTGCTCCATGCGGCGGCGCAAGTCCCGCAGTGCGTTGGAGAAATCATCGTTCATTGTCCCGCCGGGCAGTTGCGGGCGGAACGGGGAGGGCGGGGTGAACAGCCGGCGCGGAGCGCGCTCGGCCAGCTTGTCCGGTTCGATGCTGCCGAGCCGGATTTTCAAGGTCTCCGGTTTGCCTTTGTGCAGGATGAGCAGCTTGATCTCATCGCCGGGCTTATGGTCGCGGACCAGTTCGACGAACTGGGCCGGGCTGGTCAGCAGGTGATCATCCAACTTGTGCAGGATGTCGTAGGGGGCCAGCTTGCCTTTGACTACGCCATCCTCCGCGACATTGACCACGAGCACGCCGACCCCTTCCGGCAATCCGACTTGCGCGGCCACCGCCGGCTCCACCGGCGCCGTGGCGACGCCCAAGTAGGCGATCTTATCCTCGTCACCCCACGCTGTGCACCATAGCATCGCGAGCAGCGTGCACGCAGCGAGCAACCAACGATTTGTTTTCATGCCTCTTCTCCTTTTGTGGCTTACCTCAACTACCTTTCATGATTATTTGACAGGAGGGGCGGAAAAATGTTCACGCCGCCCGGCGGGCTGGGGCTGGGCGATCACTGCGTGGCGCCGACGACCAGACGGCGTAAAGCCCAGGCAGCGTGTGCGCGGAGCTGTTCATCAGAGTCGGTCGCGGCGCGCTCCAGTGCCGGCCGGGCGGCAAACAGGCCGCTGTTGCCAAGCGCGACTGCCGCGTTGCGCAGCAGCCCGCGGCGCTTGGCGCGCAGCAGCGGCGTACCGGCAAAACGCTCACGGAACGCGCGCTCATCCAGCGCCAGCAATTCATCGAGTCGTGGCATGGAAATTTCGGGCTGAAAGCGGAAGGCCGCGTGTAACGCCTTGGCCGCTTGCGCTTTTGTGGGCGGGGCTTCCAGCCCCGCGGTTGGGCTATGGTTGTTCTCGCGGGGCTGGAAGCCCCGCCCACATTTGTTGGGTTGCTCCAGCGAGGAGTGGCAGCTTGCCCGTTGCTGTAAGCTGGGCGCCGCGCCGCCGCCTGCCCCATCCAGTTGACAGGTTGCGGATGCTGTCTTGCAGGACAACGGACCACTAACCGCTGACAACGGACCACTGACCAATGACCACTGACTACTGACAACTGACCAATGACAGCTCATCTGGCACTCGTCGCAGCCGAAGATCCAACGGCCCAGTTTCGGCCGCAGTTCTTCCGGAATTGCGCCTTGGTTTTCGATGGTCAGCCAGGAAATACAACGGCGGGCATCGAGCGCATACGGCGCAGTCAGCGCGCCGGTTGGGCACGTCGCGGCGCAGCGGTTTTCTGCGCAGCAGGACAGCGGCAGCGGCGCATCATAGTCATCCAACTTCACGTCGAGCAGCAGTTCGCCGAGCAGCAGCAGGGAGCCAAAGCGCGGTGAAATCAGCAATGTGCTCTTGCCCACGTAGCCGAACCCCGCGCGAGCAGCGTGGTCGCGCTCGAGGATCGGCGCGGAATCCACGGCCACCTTCCACGCGAGCGGACGCCCGAGGTCCCGCTGGATATAGTGCGCGAGTTCCTTGAGCCGCGGTGCGATCAGGTCGTGATAATCCGGCCCCCACGCGAAACGGGCGACGCGGCCGCGCCACGGATCATCCCAGTATTCCGGCGGCGGAATGTCTGCGCCATAGGCGAGCGCGACACATACGATGGACCTGACGCCGGCAAGCAAGCGCGCGGGCTCGGCGCGGGTTTCGGGATCGCGCGCCATCCAACCCATCCCGGCATGGCAGCCGTTGGCCAACCATGGCAGCAGCGCGTCGGCGTGTTCCGCGCGCCGCGCCGGCGCGAGGCCAACGAGATCAAAACCCAGCGCCAACGCCTGGCTCCGAATCTTATCGCTCAAGGTCATCGCGTTTCTCATTTCCTGCGCCATTTTACATAAGCCCTGACGAAAGGAAAGGCCATGGACGGGCAAAAACCGCGCGGCAAGGGGGCAGGACTGGCTAGGCGTATCTCCGCCTGAAAGAGGGGGCGTTTGCACAAAAGCTAACGAAGGAAACGAAGGGAAGAACGCAGGGGAAAAGGGTTGTTGCTGGCCCGCCGCCGGATTAATCTTTCAATGTTGCGGGTGAACTGAGCGGGCTAGTGTGTCCGCCGGAGGTGGCAAGATGCGGCAGAGGCTGGGACAGCATGGGGCACGCACAGGCCGGGCATCCGACGCCCAGTTTGGGGCATAATAACTCGTGGGCGCAGCGCAATAGACAATCGTAGAGGTGAGAATATGCAAAAAAAGTGGATTGTATCAAATGTGATGAAGCACCGTATGCAGCATCTAGCCCGCAGCATTTCGCTGGGGATTTGTATCGCGCTAGGAGTCGGCAGCGCCTCCGCCGCCCCGAAACCTGAAAGATCTCCCCTGACCGCAACCGGGGAGAAACTCCAGGCGCAGTATAGGGCCACGCTCACGGCCTTGCAGGCGGAGATCGCCAAGTCGCTGCCGAATGTGAATGAGCAGAAGAAAGCCGCCTTCCTCAAGGCCTCGGCGGACGAAACGAAGGCGGCCGCGGCGGCGGCGAAGGCGCAAAGCGCGGCCGCGGCGAAAAACGTCAAGAACAAGGAAGAGGCTGGCAAAGCCCTCAAGGCGGCCCAGGCAGCCTTGGCACAGGCGCAAACCAATGCGCTGAAGGCGACCACGGCGCTGCTGGCAGAGGTGGAACCTTTCCTGGCGAGTGACAGGCTGGACGCGAAGCTGATCAAGTGCACGGTGCTGGCCGCGGCAACACCGCGCGGCCTGGCGGAGTTTGCCCAGCAGGGCCAGGAGCAGGAGGCCCTGGTGGAGAAGTTGCTGGCCGACGACGCTTTGATGAAGCAGATGCTTATTGCGGGCGGTGCCGAGGGTGGCAAGTACGGCCGGGCAATGGAGATTTGCACGGCGATCCAGAAGGCCAGCCCGAAGGCTGGCGAGGGTCTTTTCCAACGGCTGGCGCTGGGCACCAGCCTGGAGCATGCCGTGCCGGTGGCGCAGCGGAACGCAGCGGCTAAGACAAATGCTCCGACCATCGTGGATCCGGTGAAACGGTACCTGCATTACGAGAAGGCTTGCCTTGATGGTGAACTGGATCCTGCATTCAAGACCCTGTCGGTTTGGGAGTACCGCATGGTCGTCAATTGCGATGCCCCGGATCAGGTGCTGGCGTGGGGGCGCGAGATGCTCCGCAACTACCGGCCCGACCACATCCACAACCCGAACTATGGCTGGCGCTATTCGGCAACCGTCAAGACCGAAGTCAAGTACGGAGGTGAGAAGGAGTACAAAGATACGGACTCCTTGGAGTTCTACCAGAATATTATCAAGACGGGGGGCGTGTGCGGTCGGCGCGCGTTCTTTGGGCGGTTTATACTGCGCAGCTTCGGCATCCCGGTGTGGGGCGTGACCCAGCATGCGCATGCCGCCTTGGGTCATTGGACGCCGAAAGGCTGGGTGGTCAATTTGGGCGCGGCCTGGAAGTGGAGCTGGTGGAGAGATCGGAGCGGGACGGACTTCCTGCTGGAGACGCAGGCGCGGGAGCATGCACAGGAGTACCCGCAGGTGTTGCGGGCTCAGTGGATCAGCGCGGTCCTTGGCGAGCAGGCTTACAACGACCGCCTGCACGTGGCCGGCGGTTTCTGGAGTGCCGTGGCCCATGGCCGGGCCCAGGCGATTGTCGCCGCGGCCCAGGCGGTTGAGTTGGGCCCGCTCGGCCAGGACCTTGCCGAAGCCAATGAGTCGAAGAAAGCCGAGGCCATGCTGAAGGCCGAAGTCACGGCGGCGGACAATAAGATCGTCGTCGGCCAGAACGGAGTGATCACGATTCCGGCCGTGGCCTGCAGCACGCCGAAAGACAGCACGGCGAAGATCGTCTTCATGAAGAGTTTCGCCGGCGGGATGCAGTTGCACTACAACCGGCTGGGGAATGCCGAGGACTTCGAATATACCTTTGACGCGCCGCAGGCCGGCAAGTACGTGCTCAGCGCGCGGGTGGTGACGGTGAACGCCGACCAGCATCTCCTGGTTGCGGCCAACGACGCCAAAGAGCCGGTTGACATCGCAGTGCCCTACACCCTCGGAATGTGGCAGCAGACCCAGCCGGTCGAGATCTCCCTGGTCAACGGGAAGAATGTGCTCCACTTCGCGCTCCAGGACGGAAGCCGTGGGGTGACCATCAAGGACTTCACACTGACGCCGGTGAAATAACAGAAAGAAAAAGACAAGAAACAGGAAACCAAAACGAAGTGCATAACGCATGATCGGTTTGGTGACCGCAAATGAAAGGAAACAGAGCTATGAACAGAAAAACATTCGTTGGTGTGGCAGGTCTGCTGGCGGTAACGCTCATGGGCGTTGCCGGCGTGTCGGCGGCGGAGAAGACCGACACGGACCCGAAGCATCAATTGCCCAAACCGGACGGCAAGGCACCCGACCAGACCAAGAAGGTCAAGGTGTTTGTCCTGATGGGGCAATCCAACATGGTGGGCATGGGGGACGTCAACCCGGAGACCAAACAGGGAACACTCACCTATCTCACCAAGAAGGAAGGGAAGTATCCGTGGCTGATTGACGGGGAGGGCAAATGGACGGTCCGCAAGGACGTGTACTACTACGATGCTCGCACGAAACATGGCAGCTATCTCAGCGCGACCTCGAATAATGGCGCGTCGATCGGACCCGAATTGGGCTTTGGCTACGTCATGGGTCACCTCCTGGACGAACCGGTGCTCATTCTCAAGTCCTGCATC
Source organism: uncultured Lentisphaerota bacterium (assembly GCA_903871765.1). GTDB lineage: Bacteria > Verrucomicrobiota > Kiritimatiellia > CAIQIC01 > CAIQIC01 > CAIQIC01. The sequence goes on along the minus strand of CAIQIC010000291.1, from coordinate 1,851 downwards.
GGCAATCGCAGCCTGGGCTGGGACCTGCTGCCGCCCGGCAGCGAACGCTACGTCGTTGATGGCCGGACCTACGCCGGCTACAAGGACACGCCCGATTCTTGGATCGAAGGCCAGCCCAAGAAAGAGGTCAACTGGTATGCGGGCAAGCAGTACGACGAGGATCTGGCCAATGCGAAGGCGGCCCTGGAGAACCTTGCCAAGATCTACCCCGACTACAAGGGACAGAGCTATGAGATCTCCGGTTTCGTCTGGTGGCAGGGCCATAAGGATCAGAATAAGGTGCATGCTATGCGCTATGAGCAGAACCTCGTGAACCTTATCAAGACCCTGCGCAAGGATTTTAACGCGCCGAACGCCCCGTTCGTGCTGGCCATGATCGGGTTCGGGGGCTGGAAACTGGGGGAACCTGGCTTGACGGTTGCCAATGCGCAGCTTGCGATGAATGACTCCAAGAAGCACCCGGAGTTTGCCGGCAACGTGAAGTGCGTGGAATCCCGTGATTTCTGGCGAGAGGTCGATGTCTCCCCGGCAAACCAAGGTTATCACTACAATCGGAACGCCGAGACCTACATGGAAGTCGGCAACGCGCTGGGCTGGACCATGGCGGACCTGCTAAAGAACAAGCAATAGACAAGAGGAAAAAAAGTTCATGACCATGAAAACGCGCACATTTCTCACCCTCGACACAGTGTTGCCGGGCCGCTCAAGCAGTTATTCCAACCTTGGATTGCGCCTTTGCCGCGCTGTTGCCATGCGCTGGGCGTTGATGTTCCTGGTGGCGGCAGCGTTCGTCCGACCGGCGCAAGCAGCCGGCCCCGCAGCGGAAGCAAGCGCCCGCTGGCTGGCGCAAGTCGAGCCGCGGATCAAGGCGATTTACGAAACGAACGAGTTTGCCATGCGCTCCTTTGGAGCCACTTGGCTGCCGGACGGCTCGGGTTATCTGAAGTTGGAGACGCCCGCCGGCGCGTCTGAATCAGAGATCGCCAGCTACGATTCCGCCAGCGGCAAACGCACGGTCGTGGTTGCCAGTGAGAAACTCCTCGTCCCCGCCACCTCCCAGCGTCTGATGATCCGGGGATTCGTCCGTTCGCAGTCGGGCAACCGTTTTCTGCTGCACACAGACATCACCAGCGGCGGGCACGGGAACGATCATTGGCTGTATGAACCGGCGTCGGGCGCCTTGCGTCCGGTGGACGCCGGTCCCGGAGCGTGGTTCGATGCGAATGCGTTTTCGCCGGATGGCCAGCGACTGCTGGGTTCGCGCGGCGCGGATTTGATCGTGTTTGACATTGCCAGCGGCCGGACGATTCCGCTGACCCAAGACGGCGATCCCGACGCCATCGACAACGGCCGCGCCAGTTGGAGTCCCGACGGGCATTGGATCGCCTATATCCAGTCCGATTTCTCGGCCGTCCCGAAACGGGCGGTCCTCGTGCCCGGCGACCCGACGTATCGCACTTTCCGGGAAACGCGATATGAACGGATCGGCGGGCCGATATCCACGCTGCGCATCGGCGTCGTTGGCGTGGAAGGCGGCCCAACGCGCTGGATCACGTTGGCCGACAAACCTGGAACCTTTTACCTCAACCAAGTGAGTTGGGCCGGGAATTCCGCCGAAGTGCTGGTCGAAAAATTGAGCCGCTATCGGGACGCGCGGGAGTTTCTGCTCGCCAACCATCGCACGGGCGTGATTGCCAAAGCCTACGCGGAAACCGATCCCGCCTGGGTGGATATGGAGAACGGAGGGCTGGAGTGGATTCGCGGCGGCCAGGCCTTGGTCATCATCAGTGAGCGGGACGGCTGGCGGCGCGCCTATGTCGTCTCGCGGGACGGTTCGGGCCTGACACCGAT
>CAIQIC010000290.1 GCA_903871765.1 uncultured Lentisphaerota bacterium | reverse complement strand
TGCCGGCGGCGGGCAGTATGCGACTGTTGTTTCGGAAGCTGCCGTGCAGATTCAACGGGTCGTCTCGGTACGTAATCATGCGCGTGCCAAGGCTTCCCAGGCCCTGCAGTCCGCCAAGCTCATCCCGCTCATCATGGTTGGTGTGCTGGTGATGATGGCCGCCGACCCGGCCACATCCGAATCCTTCCGCACCGGCGCGGTGCAGATCACGATTGCCATTTCCATGACCGTGATGTTGATGGGCTTTCTCCAAATGCGCAAGGAAATCCGGAGGGTCGTCTAACAATGGAACTTGAAATCCTACTGATCGCCCTGCTGGTGGCGGTTATCACCGGCATTGCCCTGAATGGCTTCGTGGATGTGATCGACCGGCGTGCGGCCCACCGCATCAACTCGGCGGAAGAGCCCGCTCGGAAACTCTCGGACCGGGCGGAAGAGCGGGTGGGAGGCTGGCTGGAACGGTTGGTGCCCGGCTATGTCCGCCGGATCCGCTCTGACCTGTATTGGGCAACCTTCGCGGACTCGCGCCTTCAAAACCGCTCGGCGGCGGCCGTCTTTGGCCGGCAGGTGCTCCTGACTGCCGGAGTCGGTCTGGCCGGATATCTCGCACTGGGTTCCACCATTGCATTGGCAGGCGGCCTGTTCATCGGCTGGACGTTGGCGAGCACTGATCTACATGCCAAGGCTGAAACCATCCGCCTGCGCATCGCCCAGGAACTACCCGAGTTCGTGCAGCTGATGGCGGCTGAATCTGCCAGTGGCGCAGGTCTCGCCGAAGTGCTCCAGCGGGCTGCCGGCGGTGCCAGCACGACCGCCGCCTGGCTGCGCAGCGTACTCAATCTGGGCGCAGGGAAATCGCTTTTTTCGGAGAACGGACCCCTGACAAAACCATCAGGGCAGGCGGCGGGGTTCCTGCTCGCCGCAGCCCAGGAAAGTGGGCACGCCGGTCTGATCAGCCTGGCAATCCAGCTGGGTTTTGTGGGTCGGGGCGTGCAGGTGCAATCGCTGCTGAAATCCCTTGCCCAAACCTTCGCGGACGAGTTCATCGCCCAAGCGGAGACACGCGCCGAGAAGCTGGGTTCGAACCTGGGCGTAATGGCGGCAATCTTCTACTTCATGCCGTTCGTGATCACGGTGCTGGTGGTGGTCGGTGTGCCGCTAATCAACACCATCGCGGGGCAAGGGTGAGGAAATTGGAAGGGAGTGGATATGACAATCCCGCCCAACGAATTCTTTACCCGGCGCGGCATCCTGACCCACAACGCGCCTTCCGGGGTGCTCGCCAAAGCCCGCCGGATCATCACCAGCCTGGAGGCCGGCACGCCGTATTGGAAATTGCGCGGCAAGCGCATGCAATTCAACCGGCATGTCATCTCGATCCCGGTGGGCAACACCTGGCGCATCCTGGCTGAAGACAAGGCTGGGCGGGTGCAGGCGAGACAGGTACTCTCGCATTCGCAATACAACCACCGGCTTTCTTAACTCTACTTCTTTCATTCGGAGGCAAATATGTTCAAAAAATGGTTCAAACCTGTACCAATGCCCTTCTTCCGCTCGACAGAGAAGGGCCAGGGCTCGGCGGAGTTCGGCACGATCCTGGCGGGACTGATCGTCGCCGTCCTGATCGTGATCGCCATCTTCCGTGACTCGCTGATCTCCCTGTTCCAGCGCATCGCCAGCCTGATGGGTGGCGGGTAGCGGCCGAATGCCGGCGGGCTGCGTATGCCGCCGGCT
>CAIQIC010000289.1 GCA_903871765.1 uncultured Lentisphaerota bacterium | reverse complement strand
TTGACGACCATATGGTTCTCCAACGGGACATTCCCGTGAAGATATGGGGCCGGGCCGACAAGGGCGACACCGTCACCGTCGCCTTCGCGGGCCAGACAAAGACCGCCAAGGCCGCCGATGACGGCTCATGGCAGATCACGCTCGATCCCATGCCCGCCTGTACAACCGGTCGCACTCTTGCAGTCACCTGCAACTTGTCACCTGTCACCTGTCACATACAAGACGTGGTGGTGGGCGATGTCTGGATTTGCAGCGGCCAGTCCAACATGGATTTCACCCCCGGTGCCTACCAGAACGCCCTTGATCCCAAACCCTATGATGAGAAGGACTTCGATTGCCCGCTGTTGCGTCAGTTCCATCTCATCAATGAGCCGTCAATGCGCCCCGAGACCGACGTTCATGTCAATCGGGGCAATGGGTCGTCGGAAGAAAGCGCTGCCTGGCTTCCCTGCAAGCCGACAACGGGCAACCGCTTTACGGCGGTGGGGCTCTATTTTGGTCGCAAGCTGCAGATGGAAACCGGCATTCCGATAGGCCTGATCAAGACGGCATGGAACGGCACCCGCATCGAGCCCTGGATCTCGCCGGCCGGGTTGGCCAGCGTGCCCGAGTTGCCTCCCGTGACCAATCTGCCAGCCGAGTACAAGTCCGATGGTAGTTATCCCTCGACCTGGCATTGCCTGTATTACGGCAAGATCTATCCGCTCACCCGTTACGGCATCAAAGGCGCGGTCTGGTACCAGGGCGAATCCAACGGCGACGAGGGAGAGACCTACTATCAGAAACTGCGCGCCCTGATCGGTGGATGGCGGACGGCCTGGGGTGAAGGCGATTTTCCCTTCTACATCGTCCAGTTGGCTGGGAGGTTTAGTTCGTCCGACACTCCCGCGGGCAAGGATCCCGCGGGCGGCGACGGCTGGGCCACAATTCGCATGGCTCAGTTCAAAGCACTCACCATCTCGCACACGGGCATGGCGGTGGCCATGGATCTTGCCGATGTCAGAGAGCCCGGGGATATCCACCCCAAGAACAAGCGCGATGTGGGCGAGCGGCTCGCCCTGTGGGCCTTGGCCAAGGATTACCCTTCGACGACGCTCAGGGCCGGCGGCAAGGCAGCGGATCTCGTCTACAGCGGCCCGTTGTACAAGCAGATCAAGATTGAAGGCAGCAAGATCCGGATCGTGTTCGACAGCGTCGGCTCCGGATTGGTCGTGGCAACAAAGAAAGGCTTTGCTCCCGTGATCAAAGAACCGCAGGGCACACTGAAGCGCTTCGCCATCGCCGGCGAAGACAAGAAATGGGTATGGGCAAAGGCCGTCATTGATGGCAAGACCGTCGTCGTATCCAGTCCCGAGGTGACCAAGCCGGTCGCTGTCCGCTATGCGTACACCATGTCCGGCGATGACTGCAATCTCTACAACAACGAAGGCCTGCCCGCCTCGCCTTTCCGCACGGACGATTGGGAGAAATAATGAAACCGAAAGGAATCCACTTTGAGAAACACACATGTCTTTATTCTCTGTTTG
>CAIQIC010000288.1 GCA_903871765.1 uncultured Lentisphaerota bacterium | reverse complement strand
TGATAGTGAATTTCTCTACAGATGCTTTGACGCTTTTGGATGGCTTGGGTGCGCTGCGGTAAAATGCCGAAATATACAAGTTATGACGGCTTGCTTGAGGGCCCTGAGTCAGCTTGGAAGAGAGGTGCGCGTAAAAGGACTTGAGTGTTTCGATCCCCGATGCCCACTTCGTCCAATTGATCATGCCGCCAAACGCATCGACGATATTACTTCATGGGTCTCTCAGGTTCCTGAGGAGCAACGACAAGTCTGGATCGAACTGTTGAACCCCGCATATTCCCGGCTTCTTGGGAAAGAAATTAGTGTGATATTCGGCACAGGCAATGACGGGAAAGTATCAGTCACTAGGGAGGTAAAGGCGAAGAACTACACCGAAGATTACTTTATGTTGGATGGATCACGACAAGTGGACTATTCCGATTTCAGTTTCTTGAAAGATCTCGAATTACACGGCGGCAAAGGGGTGTGTATGCAAGGGCCGCTTATGCCGTTGTTCCCCTCCACGCTAGAGAAGACTTGACCCTTCGCTCTGGGTGTCAAACCGGTAGCCCGCTATGTATCCAAGCGTGAAAGCAGTGAAACCGCTGGCGGACTACAGACTCCAGCTTTTGTTCGATGACGGCGCGCGGCGCGTGTTCGACGTGACGCCTTGGTTGACCAAGGGGGCTTTTCGTGAATTGCGTGACGGCGATTTATTCCGAACGGCGCGCATCAGCTTTGACACGGTGGAGTGGGCGAACGGCTGCGATCTGTGCCCGGAAGTGCTCTATGCAGAAAGCGAACCGGTCAACACCATGGCAGCAAGGCGTCCGTCGGCTGGCAAAGCCATGGCCGTCGCAGAGCATCAAGAAACTGGAAGGCCGCCGGAAGGCGTTGCCGAAAGGAGCATGAATGGATGAAAGCAAGCTGCCGAGCGACGTGGCCGGGGTTGATTTGCCTGACCCTGCTATCGCCGCTGATTAAACCCCTGGCCGCAGAGCCGGCGGGCGGCTTCAAGATCGTAGCGGACCAGGCCACCGGGCGGTATACGATCACGGATCACGGGCAGCCGGTGCTGACGTACAATTTCGCCACCGTTCCAGTCCCGGCGGGCGTCACGGGCATCTACGCCGTGGCGCGGAGCGATTATGTTCACCCGCTGTACGGCCCCCACGGCGAGGTCTTGACCAAAGACTACTCGCCGGATCATCCGCATCATCGCGGCATCTACTGGGCCTGGCCGGAGGTGACCTGGAAAGGCGACAAGCGCGACCTGCACGCGCTGCAAGGCGTGTTTGCGCGACCCGTCAGAATCCTCCGGCAGGCGGCTGACGGCCAGGGCGCGGTGCTGAGCGCCGAGAATGTCTGGAAATGGGGTGATGCCGACGACATCGTCCGGGAGCAGGCGACCCTCCGCGTGGCCCCGGCGCAGCAGGGCCGACGCGCGATCGACTTTGAATTCAAATTCGAGGCCCTGGTGGAGGGCGTGACGCTCGCCCGGCGCGAAAAAAATCATTACGGCGGGTTCAACATCCGCCTGTCCGCCCGCGCGCAGCAGAAGATCGTCACCCATACCGACGCGGCCGGGCCAGCGGCCCGCGCGGCGTGGGCCTGTCTATCCGGGATCCCGCCGGCCGGAAAGCAGCCGGTCAGCCTATGCATTCTGCAAGACGCCAGGAACCGGGACTATCCCGGCGACTGGATCCAGTTCCCGAACCTGGACTGGCTGCAGCCCACTTTCCCGGCCCAAGGCACGGTCTACGAATTGAAGCCGGGGACTCCGCTCACCTTGCGCTACCGGCTGGTGGTGGCCGACGGCGAACTGGACGGGGCTGCGCTGCAGCAACTCTGGCGCGAATACAACGCCCGGCCATGAAAAATGCCTGCGGCATCGGCGGCGGCGATCATCAACGGAGACCAACATGGAGCAATCCCAGCAGTTGACACGGCGTGATTTCATCGGTACGGCGGCGAAAATGAGCGCGGTCGGGATCGCGGCGCCGTACCTCATCAAGGCTTCGGCCCTGGGCGCGGAGGGCAAGCCCCCGGCCAACAGCCGCATCCAGCTCGGCCTCATCGGCTGCAACGGCATGGGGCCCGCCAACCTCGAAGCCTGCGCGCAATATCCCGACGTGGTGGTGACCGGCGCCTGCGACGTCTGGCAGCAGCGGCGCGAGGCCGTGGCGGCCAAGTACAAGGATACGTGCAAGACGTATGCCGATTTCCGGGACATGCTGCAGCGGCCGGACATTGACGCCGTGATCATCGCCACACCGCCGCACTGGCATGCGCTGATCGCCATCGCCACGTGCGAGGCGGGTAAGGATGTGTACCTGCAGAAGCCCATGTCGCTGCACCTGGGCGAGAGCCTGGCCATCCGCAATGCCGTCAAAAAACACAACCGCATCTGCCAGATCGGCACGCAGATCCATGCCACGCAGAATTACCGGAATGTCGTCGCGCTGCTCCGGGCCGGCTGCCTCGGCCCGGTTGGCACGGTGCGGACGTTCCACGTCATGAACCAGGGCGCCGCCGGCGTCGGCCATGCGCCGGAAACGAAAGTGCCGGAGGGGCTTGACTGGGACTTCTGGTGCGGGCCGGCGCCCCTGATGCCGTTCAATCCCATCCTGGCCGCCGGTTAGTATGAACACTGCTCGTGGCTAGCCTACAGCGGCGGCTGGACACCCGGCATGGCGCCCCACATCATTGACTTGCCGGTTTGGGCCCTCGATTTGAACTATCCGACGGAAATCACCAGCACGGGCGGGCGGTTCATCGTCCGGGATGACGGGGACGCCTACGACCACCACGAAGTGCTCTGGCGCTACCCGCAGATGAACATGACCTGGACTACCGCGCTGACCAACAGCTATGGGTTCGACTTCCATGGCGCGCCGGAGAAGGAACGCCGACTGGGCATTTATTTCCACGGCGTCAACGGCACGCTGATGGCCAACTACAACGAACACCGGATCATCCCGGAAGGCCGGAACTTCGATCCGTTCATCAAGCCCGAGGTGGCAGCGCGCAAGCAGGCCAAGGATTACACGGCCCGTGTCCAGTACAACATCGGCGAGCTCCAGCCGGTGGCCAGGACGCTGCCGGCGGTGGACGTGCACGAACGCGAATGGCTCGACGGCATCAAGTCACGCCGGCCGCCAAGCTGCAGTCCGACGTATCACGTCCGGGTGGACGTGCCGGTCGCGTTGAGCCTGCTGTCCTACAAGCTGGGCCGGACCATCAAGTTCGATCCGGAAAAGGAGCGGATTGTCGGTGACCGCGAAGCCGCGCGGCTGGCCGTGCCCGAATACCGCCGGCCCTGGCGCTTCCCGAAAAAATACCTGGACGCCTGAAGCCGCCGGCCGGCGGCTACCGCGGGGCAACTTGAGAATTCGGCGCCAACCGCCGAACGTTCCATGTGGGAGCGGAATCGGCCTGCCCTGCGAGGCCATGGCGAAGCAGGGCCGGAACGCTCACGCGTTCCGCTCCCCGATCAACAAGCGCCCGTGGCCGGCGGGGCGCGCGCGCTCCTCCAGTTGGAAGCGGATGGGCAGGAGGACGGAGAGTTTGGCGCCGGGCGGCAGGGGCTGGG
>CAIQIC010000287.1 GCA_903871765.1 uncultured Lentisphaerota bacterium | reverse complement strand
CTTCACGCCCCAAGGGTTGCAGGCGTCGGGATTGGCAGGGAGGGGTGCGATCACTGGACGGGGAGCCGTTGCACCTGAATACAGCAGTACTTCAGCACCCTTGGCCAGTTCAATTGCATAAACCCCGTTATCCAAAGCCTTCAGTGATATCGGCCGGCCTCGGGATACGGCGTGCACTTCTCCTGCTAGGCTGGGCTTTACCCGGCAGGGTTCACCTGCCAGGCTCTTGATCCGAACCCACTGCGTCCGGCCAGCCGTGCGCTCTGCGCTGACCAGGAAAGCCCCTTCGGCGCGCAGGTCATGGAAGACCGCAGTGTCCCAGGCTTTCGGCACCGCCGGGAAGACGTTGAGCTTGTTGCCCCAGCTCTGCAGCAGCATGTCCTGGAGCGAGCGGTTGAGCACGATCGAACACTCGATGACCGGGTCTCCTTCGGTGTATTGGGTGTTGGGCTGCACGAAGCGCGTGTCGGCCATGTGCCGGTGGATCTGGTCCAAGGCGCTGTCGCCCTCGCCCAGCGTCGCATAGAGCGAGGCGGCGGACGCCCGCGACCAGCCATACACCTCGCGGCTGTTATCAACGGCCAGCCAGTGCTGGATGGACCGCGTAATGAGCTCGCGGTTTTCGGCCTGTTCATCGGTCATGATGTGCAGCGGATGGATCATGAGCATATGCGACCAGTGCCGGTGCGAGTGGGCGAACGGCAGGTCCGCGCCGATGCGCAGGCCGTTCGCGTCCGTCGGATAATCGGCCAGGTTGCGCAAGACATTTTCCCATTCCGGTAACTGGGAATCCTTCAACTTGTAGCGCCGGTTCAGTTCGATGAGCGTGGCACATTCCCAGCGCAGCAGGGCGAGATTGTAATTGTTGTCCTTGGCGTTGCCATATTCCGGCGAGTGCAGGGTGGGCAGATGCAGCTTGCCGTCGGCGCCCTTCTGCAGCAGATGCAGATACAGATTGATGCTGCCCTTCAGCAAAGGATAGAAGGCATGCCGTTGCTGGTCGGTCACCATGCGCGCATCCATCGCATAGCGGTACTGCTGCCAGTAATTATGCAGCGCCCAGGTGAAGTCCCCGGGGTTGATGTACCCGTCGGGCGCCAGCGTGCCGTCGCCGCGCAAGCCCTCGTAGTCGGTGGTGTGCGGGACCGTGGCGCAGTCGTCGAACTTCCAGATCGCCTTGGCGTTGCGAAAGAAATTAGTTCGTTTCTGGTCGAGAAAGTTGACGAACGATTCGCCCAGTTCGAGATGGTTTCCGGTGTAGACCGGCAGGTAGAGGATCTCGATGTTGAGGTTCCACCAGATGCGCGGCCAGCCGGTCGAACGGTACCAGGGACCGAGCAGATCCACCGGCACACGGTCGGGACGCGAGGCGCTGGCCAGCTTATAGAACTGGATCCAGTAAAAGCTCTCGGCCTTGGGATCGGGAATGGAGACGAAGCTTTGCGGATAGAAGTTGTGCCACCACGCGCGGTGGGCCTTCAGCAGGCCGGCAAAATCGGTTGCAAGATTCTTTTTCACCGTGGCGACGGCTTCCACAGTGGCGGCGTTGCCGGGGAACGTGTCGGCGATGCTGAGCACGACACGGCGGCCCTTATCCGCAGGCTTTTCGCTCCAGGCCGTGGCAAACGCGCCGCCCGCGAAACGCGACTGCTCGCAGAGCGCAATGCCGTTCAAAATTTCCTGGCGCGATGCGGGATTGGCCTGGTTCGCCGGATAGTCGTTCGCCCGGTCAACCGCGGGCCGGGACTCCCAAGCGAACTTCGCATCCTGTTCGTTGCCCGTGGCTTCGATGTCAATGAAGAGCGCCATCTCCGCGGTGTGGATAAAACTGCGGAAACTGAGGGTGCCCTGGTCCGTTTTGATCTCGCCGCGCACCTCGGCATTCCAGAGATCGAGCCGCAGGGTGCCGCCCTGGATGGCGCCGGCGGTCGTCAGCACCAGGCCGCCAATCGGCAGGCGGGCGTTGTCGCGCCGATGCTCGGTGACGTCGGCGCGGCCCATTTCCCAGCGGAAACGGTTCGGGCCATCGCGGTAGATGGTGGCGCCCAGCAGACCGTTGCCGAGGAATGCGCCGGCGTCGAACCGGTCCGGCAACGCCTCCCAGATCAAATCCTGGCGGGCGAGAAAGGCCGGCCAGTCCACCTGCACGTCCACCAAATCCTTGGCCGCTGATTTACCAACTGCGGCCGTGCCGAGTACCACCAGCAGGCCCAGGAGCAACAACCCGCGCGCACCCGGCAGGGGCAGAACCCGATGCGTCCTCGCGGTCATCACGGGCACACCCCCGTGGGGGTCGGTCTGAAATAGCGATTTCATGGCCGCAAACCTTCCAAAACAGCGCCCGAAACGCAAGCACCAAGTCGGGCAGGAGATACGGCTCGGTACCCTCTCCCACACGGCAAATCAAGAACAGCGGAATATTTATCCACAGATTGCACAGATTTCACAGATTTTTGGATAATTGAATAAGGAAATCCGTCTACGACACGATTCGGCGCGCAATCCGGGCTGGAAATGTTGGACAATTTGCTTGACCGGCCCATCCACCAAGATCACAGTCATGCCATGAAACCGTATGGTGTCAGAAGACACGAAAAACGGCGCTCCCTTGGCGGGCCAGGGATTTTATTTCGGGTTTGCGGACAGAAAAGGATGGATGATCATGGTTATGATAAAACGCTGGGGGGATGCGAATGTCGGGCGGCTGAGGGATCGAATATTTGAGGTTCTGATAAACAGCCCCACATCGGGGAAAGAGGATCTGCAGGCACTATCGCAGTGCGCCTCGCACATCAGAAATACCGCAATTGTGCAGTCCATAGCCAAAGAACAAGGGCTCAGGCTGTCGAAGTGTCGCGTCGACCAGCACATGGAACTGTACTATGACATCAGTCAAGGCCGGCATGGTCTGGGGTATATCTCAAAGGGCTGGACAGATCCCGGTTTCAGGATCGGGGATCTCTTTCCGGTCTCGCGGGAGGCAGCGGAATCATTCAAGCCCCATATCTTTGAGCTGCTCAAGTTTTGTGCGACCAACGGCATAACCGTCACCATGCAAGAGAATGGGGGAAAGATAGATCTCACCATGGACGCGGTTATCTACAGCGAGGGCTTCAATAAGGCCACGTTCAAAAATACACTCGAAGCGCTTAGCGAATGCGTCGAAAAGGCAGCTGAGCTGATAGGCAGTAACGGTTGTCGATAAACTGATCCACAATGATAGGAGGGACAAGTGCATGAAAGTTAAACTATCCGAATACTGGGCGATGCAGGATCTGGACGCCAATATTCACGACGATGTTCAATCGTTTTGGGATGTCTGTCTCCAGAGGCAAGACGACAGCAGGATCACAATCACTCCGCGACGATGCGACAACTATATCAGTTTTCGTTACTGCGGGCTGGAGGTTCTGCAGGTGCCGCGCACACCAGAGGCCTCCTGGGTTGCCCCGTCGTTTTTTGATAGCAGTGAAAATATACGGCGCAGTAACAAAGCAAAATATGGAGTGTCTACAACGCGCCCTCCGCCTCGCAAGACGACGCAAAGTGTCAAAGAATATGTTCAGTCTATGGTTGCGATACTTTACCAGGAACTGATCAAGCGCATTCTTGATGACCCGGAGGCGTTTAAAGCCAGGCAGTCCATAGTTCCGGGTTTTGGTTTTGAGCACTGGCTTGAAAGCCTGGTTCTTGCCGACACTTCAGGAGGGAAACGGGTACGGCAGAAATTGGGCCTGCCCGTGGATCTTGACAAAGTGGTTACGCAGGTACCTGTGATATTGGACGATAGCGAGAAGAACGATGACACGAAGCACAAGGTTCTGCACATCGATGTTGCTGGCATTGAAAATGGCCTGTTCACCATTGTGGAACTAAAAGTCGATGACGAGATAGAAACGGCAAGCGCTGAACTACAGGATTATCTCGCTTGGGCTTTGCAAAATCCGGCGCTAATGACGAGACAGGCATATCGCAACCGGAACTTCTCAAAAGAGAAACGAGGAAGCCCTCGGGAGATGTTTGAAGCAAAATTCCTTCCTGCGGACCCCACAGGTGCTGCTATTCGACTAGTCGGCGTGGTGGATTCGCAAGATAATTTGCTTCCTGTAAACATCCATGACGCGCCTCTGTCTTGGGTAAAGTTAGCGCCGGGAAAGCGGGCTTGGTTACTGGATGCGAGTGGATATCCTTTTGAATCCTGAAACCAACAAAAAGCTCTTTGTTACCATACACCGCGGCTCTGACCAGATCGGCGGATCTTGCGTTGAGATTGAGCATGATGGGGTGAGGATTGTCCTCGATCTGGGCATGCCTCTCAGCAAGCCAGGAGGCCTGCCGGGCGAGCAGTTCGAGTGGGACAAGTGGAAGGTCAAGGGTGTGGGCGAACTGATGCAGGCGCGCATTCTGCCGAAGATACCGGGCTTGTACAGGGGTATCGAGGATGGTCCGCCTGTGGCCGCGCTCATCATTACCCACGCGCATGGCGATCATTACGGCTTTGCCGGATTTGTGCGCGACGACGTCCCTGTCTATCTAACTGCTGGTACACGCGCACTAATGGAGGCATCGCTCTTGTTCCTCGGGCCTGATCGGCTGTTGGCCGGCGGCACAATGCCAAAGCGGCTCGAGATGATTGCCCACACCAACGATCACTGGCGACCGCGCAAAGTCAACCTATTCACACTGCGATTTCACCCGGTCGACCATTCCGCGCCCGGCGCCATGGCGGTGGAGGTTCAGGCCGGCGGTAAGACCGTATTCTATTCCGGCGACTTTCGAGCTGGCGGCTACTACGGGAAGCTCTTTCCCCATCTGTTAAAACATGGCCCAAAACATGTAGACCTTCTACTGATGGAGGGCACTACGCTTGGACGCGGCGAGGATCCGGCCGGCCTTCATGACGAGGCCGATGTCCATTCAGCACTGGTTACTGAACTCAAGGACAAGAAAAACCTGGGATGTGTGTTTGCCTCCTCACAAAACCTTGATCGAATTCGGGTCATCTCCGACGTAGCAGCCGAACTCGGCATGACCTTCTACATCGCGCCATACACCGCTTATGTGCTGCACCTCCTCGCCCATGCGGGAATACGCGGCCAGATTCCTGGTGGCAATGTCAAGCATATTAGAATCCTCGAGGACCGCAGTCACGAAGCTAAGCTTGCCCCTGAAACTCTCCATGACATTACTGGTGGCCGTGGCACTGTCAAACTCAGGGAAATGATGCAAAATCGATCCAAAGCCATCTGGCTCGGCCGGGAATACCTCCTCAAGCGCTTCTTCCGGGACAAAGCCCTCGACGGCGATGAAGTCGGGCGCGGCGGGAGTTATCCATTCACGAGTTTACGTCTGATATGGTCCATGTGGAAAGGGTATCGGGATCGGTCAGACCTCGCCGAATGGGCCAAGAAGCGCGGCTTGAAATGGAAGGACATACATGTCAGTGGCCATGCATCGCGATCCGATCTCGCTAAACTTGTCGACGCCATGACCCCAAAATTCCTTGTTCCCATTCACACCGAATGGCCTGCTGAATACCGTCAGTTCCATGCGAAACTTCGTGAGTTCTCCAGATCGGAAGAGCGTCGTGTAGGGAAAGAGTGTGTCAGTACGTGT
>CAIQIC010000286.1 GCA_903871765.1 uncultured Lentisphaerota bacterium | reverse complement strand
GGCGGGTCGGAAGTTGGGCAATATTGTGGCGGATATTCGCGAGTTACGTGACTCCAAATAAATTCGGATGTCCGGGACAGGGTCAGATGCTGAGCCGTGAGCGGCTCGGCGGTCACGGGTCAGTGTCTGACCCTGGGGTTGAAAGCGGCGACTGTCAGTAGGAGTGCCGATGAAAGCGCAAAATAGAAATGTGAAGGAAAACAAAGCAGCCACCACCATTGTCCTCGGCGTCACCGGCTCCATCGCGGCCTACAAGGCGGCGGAACTGGTGCGCCGGATGCAGCAGCAGGGCTGGGACGTCTGGGTGATGATGACCGAGGCGGCGGCGAAGTACGTCGGGCCGCTGACCTTCCAGGCGCTGACGAAGCACCCGGTCGCCGTCGGCCGCTGCGAGGCCGTGGAGACGAGCGTCTATCAGCACCTCGACCTCTCCGGACGCGCGGGCGCGGTGGTCATTGCGCCCTGCACGGCCAACGTGCTGGCGAAATTCGCGCACGGACTGGCCGATGACGTCGTCACCGCGACCGTACTCGCCGCCGCCGGGCCGGTGGTCGTCGCGCCGGCGATGAACGAGCGCATGTGGCGCAACCCGGCGACGCAGGCGAACGTGCAGACGCTCAAGGACCGCGGCGTGCTGGTGCTCGAGGTCGCGGCCGGCGAGCTGGCCTGCGGCGACGTGGGCGCCGGCCGCCTGACGACGCTGGAAAACATCATGGCAGCGACAGCCCAGGCGATGGAGCAGGGCTGATGGCAAGCGATTGGAGTCGCTTCTGCACCGAGCGATGCGTTTGGAGAAAGCGTTGGGACAATCCCGTGTTGTCAAGGTGGGCGTGCGATGGTACGATAACGCCATGCAATTCGAGCGTATAACTTGTGACCCGAACCGGATGAACGGTCAACCGTGCATCCGCCGCCTGCGCCTGACGGTGCGGCGCGTCGTGGAGGCCGTCGCCTTGTACCCCAACCGCGAGGACTTGAAGCGCGAGTTCCCGGAGTTGGAGGAAGATGACATTCGGGAGGCGTTGGCGTACGCCGCCGCCCAACTGGATGACAAGGTGATTGAGTTGGCCGCCGCCGTGTGACGGGCCATGAAATTGCTGTTGGATCAAGGCACTCCGCGTTCCATGGCTGCACTCTTGCGCGACGCTGGGTTTGATGCCATCCACACCGGCGAAATCGGGATGTCCGAGGCGGCGGACGTGGAGATTTTGCGTCGGGCCGTTGCGGAGCAGCGGGTAGTCGTGACTTTAGACGCCGATTTCCACGCGCATCTCGCGTTGACCCAAGCCCGCCAGCCCTCGGTTATTCGTGTGCGGATTGAAGGCTTGCGTGCGCGTGAGTTCACCGCTTTGTTGCAGGGTGTAATCTCACAATGTCGGCGTGATTTAGAAACGGGCGCCATGGTTTCTCTCCAAGAGCATCAAATTCGCATTCGCCGCCTGCCCATGGCTTGATTTCTGGCAGGCATACAGGGGCGTCGTTTACGACAGCCGTCTTGAAATGGTATGGATGCAGCGCAGTTGATGCGGGACATGGAACAAGAGATATGAAACTCCTCATCACCGCCGGGCCGACGCGGGAGCCGCTTGATCCGGTGCGTTTCCTGAGCAACCGGTCGTCCGGCCGGATGGGCTATGCGCTGGCCGAGGCCGCGGCGGCGCGCGGGCACGAGGTGACGCTGGTCTCCGGCCCGGTCGCGCTGCCGCCGCCGAAGGACGTGCAAGTGATCCGCGTGGTCACCGCCGCCGACATGCTCGCCGCCGTCAAGCTGCACCTGAAGAAGTGCGATGCGCTCATCATGGCCGCCGCCGTCGCCGACTGGCGGCCGGCGCGGATGGCCCCGCGCAAGCTGAAAAAGGGCCGTCAACAGACCCTGACGCTGGAACTCAAGCGCACGCCCGACATCCTCAAGAGCATCAGTTGGCTCAAAGGCCAGCGCATCTTCATCGGCTTCGCGGCCGAAACGCACAACCTGTGCGCCGAAGCCCGGCGCAAGCTGCGCGCGAAAAAGCTCGACCTGATCGTGGCCAATGACGTCTCCCGACCCGGTGCGGGCTTCGAGGTGGAGACCAACCAAGTGGTCCTGCTGGCACCGGACGGGGTTGCGGAGGCGCTACCGCTGATGAGCAAGCGCGCCGTTGCCGAACGCCTGCTGGACTGGCTCGCGGTGCGCGTCAGGCGACGGTCATGATCAGGTTGTTGCGCGATATCGGGGAGGGCATCCGGTCGCAGCCGGGACGCACGGGACTGTCATTTCTGGCGATCATGCTGGGCAGCCTGACCCTGGCGGTGTTGACGGCGGTGTTGAACGGGTTGGCGGCCAAGTCGCAGCGCATGCTCCGCGAATTCGGCGGGCAGGTGGTGGCGCTGCTGGCGCCGGCGGATAACGGCGGGGCGCGAGCGCCGTCGCTGACCGCGGACACGGCCGACCTGCTGGCGCGCAACCTGCCGGAGGCGGTGGTTTCCGCGGCGCGCCACTACGAGGCGTTCGCGCCCGGTTCGACGCTGCCGTTCGCCATTGTGGCCGCCGATCCGAACCTGGCGCGGGTGCGTGGCTGGCGGGTGTCGCAAGGCCGGTTTCTCGATGCGGGCGATGTGCAACGACGCGAACGGCATGCGGTACTCTCCGACGGCCTGAGCCGCGGCGGCTTCGCCCACGTCGGCGACTGGATCACGCTCGGCGGCGTCCGTTTCCAGGTGATCGGGGTGGTTGATTCCAGCGGCACGGCGCTCGTGGGCGCCGTGGACAGTCCGCTGGTGGCGACGGGCGAGCGGGTCGCGTATGTGCCGCTGACGATGATCCCTGTCTGGCTGAATGAACGGACCGAGCCGGGCCGCGCGGTGGACGCGGTGTGGATCCGGCTGCCGGACGGCGCGCCGTTCGACCGCGGTCGCGCGCGGATCGCGCGGCTGCTGGCCGCGCCGGACTGGGGGGCGGGCGGGGTGACCTGGGTGACGCCGGAGACGATTTTGCGCGGGGTGCGGCGGCTGCAGCGGACGATTGACCTGAGCGTCGGCAGCATCACGCTGCTCACGCTATTGCTGGGCGGGATTACGCTGATGAGCCTGATGGTGGCCAACGTGCGCGAGCGGGTGACGGAAATCGGGCTGCGCCGGGCGCTGGGGGCGACGCCGTGGGACATCGCCGCGCTGTTTGTGGTCGAGGCGAGTTTGCTAACCCTGCCGGCGGCGGCGGCGGGCGCGGCGGCGGCGCAGTGGCTGTTGGGGAGGGCGTTGGCCGTGCCG
>CAIQIC010000285.1 GCA_903871765.1 uncultured Lentisphaerota bacterium | reverse complement strand
CGTCCACGCCGATGAAGGACGAAAGGCTTTCCACCGCCGGGTCTTTGAGAATCACTTGCGCGAGCGCCCGCTGCCGGTCCGCCATGGCGGTGAAGGAGATGTTCTGCGCGGCTTCCGAGATACCTTGAATCACGCCCGTGTCCTGCACCGGGAAGAAACCCTTGGGCACGATGAGGTAGAGCCAGACCGTGAGCACGAGCATCGCCGCGGCCACGAACAAGGTCGCGCCCTGGCGCCGGAGCACCCACTGCAGCGTGCGTCCGTAGAATTTGATGACGCGGTCGTATACGCGTTCCGAGGCTTCGTACCAACGGCCGGGCTGCGCGCCGCCCTTGGCGCGGAGCAGTCGCGAACACATCATCGGCGTGAGCGTCAGCGACACGATGGCCGACACGAGAATCGTCACGCTCAACGTGACGGCAAATTCGCGGAACAGCCGGCCGACGATGTCGCCCATGAACAGCAGGGGGATCAGCACGGCGATCAGCGAAACGGTCAGCGAGATGATGGTGAAGCCGATCTGCTCCGCGCCTTTTAACGCGGCTTGCAGCGGCTGCTCGCCCTCCTCGATGTAGCGGACGATGTTTTCGATCATCACAATCGCATCGTCCACCACGAAGCCCGTGGAAATGGTCAACGCCATCAGCGTGAGATTGTTCAAGCTGTAGCCCAGCAGGTACATCACGCCCAACGTGCCGACGAGCGAGAGCGGCACCGCAACGCTGGGGATGATCGTGGCCGACACATTGCGCAGGAATATGAAGATCGCCACCACCACGAGCAGCACGGTCAGCAGCAGCGAGAACTGCACGTCCCGCACCGACGCCCGAATCGTCATCGTGCGGTCGGTGAGCACCGCAACGTCAATGGACGCGGGCAGGCTGGCTTTGAGCTGCGGCAGGAGTTTTTTGATGCTATCCACCACCTGAATGATGTTGGCGCCGGGCTGGCGCTGGATATTCACGATGACGGCCGGCGTGTCGTTCATCCAGGCTGCCAGTTTCGAATTTTCAACGGCATCCACGACCCGGGCCACGTCGGACAACATCACCGGCGCGCCGTTGCGGTACGCAATCACCAGCGCGTTGTAATCCTTGCTGTTGAGCAACTGGTCGTTGGCGTTGATTTCATACGCCTGCTGCGCGCCGTCGAAATTGCCCTTGGCCAGGTTGACGCTGGCTTGTTGGAGGGTGTTGCGCAAGTCGTCAATGTTGATGCCGTAGGACGAAAGCGCGGTGGGGTTGGCCTGGATGCGCACCGCCGGTTTCTGGCCGCCGCTGATACTCACCAGTCCCACGCCCGGCAACTGCGAGATCTTTTGCGCCAGCCGGGTGTCCGCAAAATCCTCGACCTGCGCGAGCGGAAAGGTCTTTGACGTCAGCGCCAGCGTGAGAATGGGCGCATCGGCCGGATTGGATTTGCTGTAAATCGGCGGCGCGGGCAGACCGGCCGGCAGATACGTCTGCGCCGCGTTGATCGCCGCCTGGACTTCCTGCTCGGCCACGTCAATGTTCAGGGTGAGCGAGAACTGCAGGATGATGATCGAACTGCCGCCCGAGCTGATCGAAGTCATTTGGTTCAGACCGGGCAACTGGCCGAATTGCCGTTCCAGCGGCGCGGTGATGGCCGAGGCGGTGACATCCGGACTCGCGCCCGGATAAAACGTGACCACCTGGATGGTCGGATAATCCACTTGTGGCAACGCCGAAACGGACAGTTGTTGATAAGCGACGATGCCCGTCAGCAAAATGGCGATCATCAGCAGCGACGTCGCCACGGGCCGCAAAATGAATGGACGTGAAGGGCTCACGGCGGATTGCTCTGGCGCTGGCCGTGGGGCTGCACCGCGGTCCGGACCGCCGCGTTGGTGGACGAGCGCACCCCCACTTTCGCGCCGTCGGTAAGCCGGTTGAAATTATCCGCTGCAACGGCGGCGCCCGGCTCGAGACCTTCGACGGCCGCCACATTCCCGTCGGTCGTGCCGACGGTGATGGGCTGCATCGCGGCGGTCTGGTCCGGTTTCAGCAAGTAGACAAAAGCGCCCTGCGCGTTGCGTTGAATCACCGTGTTCGGCACGAGCGTCACGTTGTGCAACGTGTCCACGAGCAGCCGGGCGTTGACGAACTGGTTGGGGAACAGCGTTTCGTCCTCGTTGGCGAACAGGGCCTTGAGCTTGACCGTGCCGGTCGTGGTGTCAATCTGGTTGTCGAGCGTCTTGAGCGTCCCCGTCGCCAGTTTTTTGGTTTGCACGCGGTCAAACGCATCCACGGCCAGTTTCTTCCCCGCGCGCAACTGCTGCTGGATTTGCGGCAGGTAATCTTCCGCCACGCTGAAAATCACCGTAATCGGCTGCAGTTCGGTGATGACCAGCAACGGATTCGCATCGCTCGCGTGAACGATGTTGCCGGCGTCCACCAGGCGCAACCCCACGCGGCCCGCCATGGGCGCGGTAATGTGGCAGTAACCCAACTGCACCTTCGTGTTGTCCACCTGGCCTTGATCGAGTTTTAACCGTCCCCTCGTATTGGTGCACGATTGCGAGCTGCGTGTCGAGCAGTTGTTTGGGAATGGCATTTTGGGCGAAGGCCTCCTGGTAGCGCTCGAGGTCGAGATGCGCGTTTTCCAGCAGCGCGCGGTCGCGGGCCAATTGGCCTTCAGCCTGATCCAGCGCGGCTTGAAAGGGGGCGGTGTCAATTTCCACGAGCGGGTCGCGCGCGCGCACCATCTCGCCTTCCTGATAATGCACCTGCACGAGCTGGCCATCCACGCGGCTTTTCACCGACACCGTATTGAGCGGCGTTACCACCCCCAACGCGTTGACATAAATCCCGATGTCGCCCCGCTGCGCCGTCGCGGTACCAATCATGATCGGCAGCGGCGCGGCGCCCGCGCGCGGCCCTGCCGCCGGTAGCTGTGAACGCTGGCGGATGAACCATAGGCCTCCAACCGCGAGCATGATCAGGCAGGCCACCACCACCCAGACCCCGCGGCGGTGTTTGCGGCCGGACGCCGGCATCGCCGGCCCGTGGGGGGCGTCGTCGGAACGCGCTGGCTGCGGTGCTACATCAGTCATGGTTGACTCCCTTCGATGTTTTTCCGGCCGCGCGCAAGAACGTTGCGGCACGCCCCGGTCACACGGTATGCTGTATGATCGTCCTGGTCCCCCGGCCCCGCCCTGTCGGCATATATCGGCTGCAGGAGGCCCATGGCGCGGACCACCGCCGCCAGTTCTTTGCCGCTGAGCCCTGACAATCGCGCAGCGATCGACGCCTCGGTAAACTGGTAGGCCGCCAGCAGCAGCGTCCGGCCGCGCCGCGTGAGCGCCAGCGTCAGACGCCGCCGGTCCCCCGCGTACCCCCGCCGGATCACCAGTTTGCGGTCGACCAGCCCGGCGACCAGCCGCGACATCGAAGGCAACGCCACGCCCATGTGTGCCGCGATATCCGACAACGATGCATCCGGCTCGTGCGCGACGAAGTTGAGCGTGCGGAATTGCGGCACCGAGAGCAGGGCCGTGCGGCAGGCGCGCATCTCGGCCCGCACCGTCCGCATCACCAGGGGCACCACCCGCAGGACAGCCCGGGCCGCTTCGGCCGGCCGGCCGGCTATATGGTTAGCTTTGCTCATCATTGCAGGTGCGAAGTATACGCAGGGATTCGCAGGGTGTCAAGATCGCGGGGCCGAACTTCAGACTCTTCGCCGCGGGCGACGGCAGCCGGCGCCGCAGCGGGCGTTACTCCGGTCGCCAGGCTGAACATGGGGGGCTCAGCAGGGGCAGCCCGCATTGCTGGAAGAGCAGCTTGCCGTTGTTTTGCCGTCGCAGAAGAAGTCCATGCGCGCGGCGCTCCACTCGAGCGCATACACGTGAAATCCGGCGAGCGACTCCGGCACCTCCATCCTCCCGTGATCCTGCTGGTGCTGGCCGTCCTTGCGCCAGTGCACGGTCGCGGTCATCTCGTGCGGCCGGCGCGCCCAATATTCCATGATGTAGTCGAACTCGTCGGCCCACACCAGCTTCCATTGGGCCGGATCGGCCGCGCCCGCCGGCGCCGCGGCCTGCGCGCCGCCCAGGACCGCCAGCGCCGCCGCCCCGATCACGATGTGCAGTAATGTTTTCATCATTCTAAGGCCTGCGCGCGCGCTCGAACATGTGCGTGGTTTTCGCGCGCACGGAGGCCGAGGGATCGTTGGTGCCCCGCTGGATGATGGGGGCGAAGGCGGTGTTGGTGCAGATCTCGGCACGCCACAAGGCGCCCTGGATGACATCGCACCTGATCGGCGCGTTCGTCTCGCCCGGGAAGCGGTCCAGCAAGTTAAGGATCAAGGGCACGGCGCCCTGCTTTTTCTCGCCCACCAGCGCATAGGTTGTCGGGCAACAGGGATTCGCGAAGAAGGCGGCCTCGGCCTTCGACGGCGGCACCTTGACCGTCCTGGTGTGCACACAGCCGCAGATGAGCATGACAGCCAAAAGAACACCATGTCGTTTTATAGCCTGCCTCCTCGCCGAACTCCCCGATTCACGGACGGCGAAGCCGTACCGACCGAAGGCCGGGTAGCATACTTTGCCAGCGTCTCGCGCACCTGGGCTTGCCAGTCCCGGTCGGCCCAGTCGGCTTCGTCGAATACCTGGAAGCGGAAACGGTTGTGGTCGAAGCCCTCGCCGAGATCCTGCCAGCACACCTCTCGCCCAATATCCTCGAAGACCTTAGCGACCGCACGCTTGTACCGGCTATCGAGCGTTTCCCGCAGATGCTTGCCCTTGCTCTCGACCACCAACACGGTCGCGAAAGGCATTTCCTCCTGCTGCTTCTGGCGCTGGACCACGAAGTCGGGATAGATGCGGTTGCGCTTGTAGCCCTGTATCGAGAAGTTGGACGCCCCAACGATGTTACGGTACCACCAGAGCACCTGGGGCTGGCGATCGAGGAACAGCGCGACACTCTTTTCGTAGTCGTTCAGCGAATCGTCCGCCACGTAGTCGAACAGACTCCGCGACACATCCTCGTCATTGTCATGGCGGAGTTTGCGCGTGCCGCGAAGCCGGACCTCCGCCGGAATCTCAAAACGCCCCTCAATGCACTCCAGGAAGAACTCAAGTTTCTTTGCCCGGTGCAGTCGGTAGAACTCCGCCTCGGTCTGTCGGTCCGTCTCCCGCTGCACGAAAGCCGGCTTCTCGCCACTCGCTGAACCGATCCGGTCCAGCAACGCGAACTTGAGCATACCGAACTGGCCGGCGTACTTCGCCAAGCGTTCGCATACCGCTTCGACGATATACCGCTGCTGCTTGGCGCTGAACCATTCGAAGCCCATGTTCGCGACCAGCCACGCCTTGACGCCGACGTCCGTCTCCAGCGCGATGGCTACCGACTCCTTGCGCTGGGCTTCCTCGCCGATGGTGATGCGATAGAACTGGTCCTTGGCCGCCGCCAGTTCGGCATCCAGATTCCAGTCGATCTCCTTGTACGCGAATTGCGTAACGTCCACCTTGGAAAGCAGGTGACGGAAGTAGTCCAGTGCTTCGACTCCCGTGCCGGTCCTCACGCAGAACCTTGGCAGGAAGATCCGCCCCTCGAACGGCCTCCGGTACTCTCTTGCGAATTCGGGCCGGATGCGTGCCACGCGCGTTGTGGCGGCTTCGCCGCCGGAACTGTGGTCGGCCACCGAGGTAGCGTCACCCTCGTAGCCCTCTTTCTCCAGAGCGGTCTTCACGTCGGCGACGACGTCCGCGGCGCGCCGCCTCAGGCAGTAAACGTAGCTCTCGTTCAGATCAGGGGAGGATGTCCGTGTCTGGTGCGGTTGCCGCAGAATCCGCCCCACCAACTGGGTCATGGCGCGCTGGCTGCCCGTTGGACACAACGACACCAGAATATACGCGAACGGGCAGTCCCAGCCTTCCTGCAGCGCGGCTTTGGTAATGATCCACTCGATGGGGCACTCGTCGGACATGAGATCGAGCCCTTCGATGTCGTCGTTCTCGGAGGTCTTTACGGCAATGGCCTTCTCCGGCACGCCGAGCCGCTGCATGAGGTACTCCCGCACGTCCTCGGTATGCAGGTAATGTCCTCCACGCTGGTCGCTGCCTGTTCGTTCCACCTGGACCAGGATGATAGGACGTATCAGGGGTTCCCCAGCCCGGAAACACGCCTCCGCGCGTTTTGCCAGTTCCTCCCGCTTATCTCGGGCCGCCGTCACGACATTCATCCACGAGTTCTGGTTGGAGTTCTGCACGTTGATGGGCAGTTTGATCATCTGCTCGTCCAGCAATTCCTTGCCCGAGACCTTGACCAGAACATTTGCCTCCGCAGGCGGGGTTGCCGACAGTTCGACCACCAACCGCGGGTTGAAGCCCTCGATGGTTGCGAGCGCCAGCGCGCTGGTCGCCTTGTGCCCTTCGTCGAGAATCACCACCGGCTCGCACAGGCGCACCAAATTGGCGATCGAGGTTTTGCACAACCACGCGCCGGTGTTCGCGTTGGCTTCGATCATGTCCAGGTTCGGAATCCGCTCATGCAGCGCCTTGTGCGCAGCGGGCGCGTCCTCGGCCGGGAAGTGCTGTACGATGTTTCCGCCGGTGTCGCGGAAAAACTTCAGGCTCTCGCGATCCTGCCGGTTTGTGCCCTGCAGCTTCAGCAGAAGGATGTTCAGGCAACTGGCCAGTTGCCCGGGCGTGAGACGGGCAATCTCCTGCTTCTCCCAAACCTCGATACGGCGGGACACGGCGAATTCCAGCGACTCGCGGCAGATGTGGTTCCGGTCGCGCAAGTTGTGGAGCGTATCCTTGTAGATCTGATCGCTCGGTACGACCCAGAGCACGAGTCCTGCGCCGTTGCGTTCGGGCAGATAGCGCCGGTAGGTATCGCCAAGGATCTGGGTGGCCAGCAGGGTCTTGCCCCCGCCCGTCGGGACCTTGATGCAGAAGGTTGGCAGGTCGCGGCCCAGACCGTTCCGGCGCTCGGTCCTAAAATGATGCGATACCTTGGCCGCTTCCCACGCGTCCTTGCCAGCGTGTTTGATGTTTCCGCCGGAAGCTTCTTTGGACAGGGCGTCCAGATAAGCCCCGACTTCGGCCACCACCCGCTCCTGATATCGTTTAAGGCGCATGGCTATTTCAGGTTGAACGGCACCAACATGGCCCGGAGACGCTTGCCGGTCTGCGCCTCCCATTCGGACCGGTCGCTGCGATGCGCCCAGATCTTCTCGCAGTAGACCACGATCTCGCGGTTGTCGTCCTTTGCCGCCACCTCGCGCAGGAACTCCATGTCCAGCGCCCAGTCGCTCTTCGCGTTCGGGCGGTAGAGCAGGTAATAACTGCGGCCGGCGTGCGTGCCGATGAATCCGGTCTTCTTGTTCAATCCTTTCGGTGACCATTGCTGGCTGGTCTCGGTGTAGAATACGTACTTGGCGATTTCCTCGTACGGCGGCAACGCCTCGCCCAGGTTCCGGTACTCGCCGAAAAGCGGCTGCGCGCTCAGTCGCGCATACGTGAAACTGCCGCCCAGGCCTTCCACTTTTTCCATCTTGCCGGTCTGAGTCTTGAAACTGTAGCCCTTGATCACCCGCCGCACGCGCTCGGCTGTGATCTTCTGACAGATGTTGAATTTCTCTGCCTCGTTCTCCCTTGTGTCGTAACCCTGCTGGACCAGGATGAACTTTCGGTTGCCGCCGTCTTCTCTGTTCAACGCCATTACCGCGTGTGCGGTCGTCCCACTGCCGGCAGTCGAATCCAATACCACCTCTTCCTGTCTGGTCGTTATCTGCACTACTCTCTTGATAAGAGCTACTGGTTTTGGGAATGGGAAATTCTTGGTCGTTGCGCCGAGAATGCGGATTACTTCGCGAGTCGCCTCTTGTGTATGCCCAACCTCGTCATATGGCCACAGCGTTTCTGGCACTCGGCCTTGCTGAACATCGGCGAGAAACTTCTTTCGTCGCGGCATATTGTTGCCGTCTTCGCCAAACCAGATCTCCTTATTGGCAATGAGGTCCAGCATTTCAACCTCTGGATGCCGCCAACTCGTGCCCGGTTGAGGTGTCCACTTCTTGCCACTGGGCGAGGTGATTGTGTAGACAGAGTTGTCGCGGTGTTCGTTCCGCAGCAAGTTGTCTGAGGCCCAAGGCCCGCGCGGATCATCGTCTGGATTCGTGTAGCGTTCATCCTGTTCTTTAGTGCGGGGAAGAAGAATCCGATCCCATTGTTGGGTATTCCGCGCATAAACGACAATGTATTCGTATGAAGTCGAGAAAGTTTTCGCCGCTGGTTTCGGGGCGAATACCTTTTGCCATGCAATGGTCGCGAGAAAGTTCTCTTGCCCGAAGACCTCGTCCATGATCGCCCGGAGGTGCTGCACCTCGTTGTCGTCAATGCTCACGAATATGGCGCCGTCTTCCCGGAGCAATTCCTTGAGGAGCATGAGCCGCGGGTACATCATGCAGCACCACTTGTCGTGGCGGCAGGCGTCTTCTTCGTCCTTGCCGACGGTCTGGCCGATCCACTCCTTGAACTGCGGCTGGGTGAGGTTGTCGTTGTAGACCCAGCCCTCGTTGCCGGTGTTGTAAGGCGGGTCGATGTAGATGCACTTCACGCGTCCGGCGTGGGTGGGCAGCAGCGCCTTCAGCGCCAGCAGGTTGTCCCCCTCGATGATCAGGTTCCCGTCCAGCCCCGGCTCCTCGCCCTTCCCGAGCACGGACAGTTTCCGGTCAAACTCCAGTGTATGGTGCGGCACCGTATGGTGGTACGTCTCCACCGCCGCTTTGCCTTTGAACTGTAGGAAGGGCATCGCCCCAACTCCTTTCACAGACGACCATGACTCTATACCAAGCCGAACAGAATCTGAGGAGAGACGGTTCTGCCGCGGGTTAGCCAGTCAATGGTAAACATGGCCCTTAAACGTTCCATTTCCCGTTCCCGCCGCGTGGCATCGATACAGAGCTGAAAACGGAGTTGAAACAGGAAAAGGAACGGCTTGCAGAGGCCAATGCCGACACGGAATTCGCGCATAGGTGGCTCATGGTGGAAGTGCAGGTGTGAACAAGGGTGTGCAATCAACCCGCGGAGTACTTCATCCATCTCGTCTTGAGACGGCACTTCCCGGTACGCCGCCATTCCCCGTCTGCCGGCAGTAAAGGTGTCCGATTCGATGCCAAATTGAGAATGCCATGAAGGGGTTGGAAGGGTAGAAAGATAGAAGTCAAACTGAGCGCGATTTGGCTCAATCTTGTACTCACAGGTGAAGTCCAGGCTGGGGCAACCCACCTTCCCGTCGCAGAACACCCCATCTACATGCCGTGGATGAGCCACAACTGAATTGGGCACATATTCGTGAATTGCTTGTGTAAAGCAACTGAGCCACGTCGCCCTTTCTCTGGCATCGTGCGGTGAAAACGCTGCACTTACGATCGTGTGCCATATGTGAGTACGGCGGAGTTCAGCGCTCATGGCCCTGTCTCTCTCGCACAACGTTCAAGATACGTCGGAATCGCTGTTCAGCCTCGGGTATGCCGCCCGTCTTTTCCAGCAACGCCAGGTAATTTAGGTCGCCCTGCACAGCTTCGATGCTTAGGCTATCGCAAGCTTAAAACATCCGTTATTCTTGCGACCCGACGACGCTCTGCGTTTCACGCAAAGCTGAGGATTTAGCCTGATTTTTCATGAACGCCAGCATATAAATTCGGCCGCACGGATTGCGATCTTGCGGGGGAGGCGGGTCACTGGTACGTTTCCAGCGCAAGCAGCAGTCATCAGGCGACCCAGCGGACGGTCGCCAGCAGCTTCCAGAATCCGACACGATATGCCGACAACAGCACCAGATCCTGCGCCGTCGAAAACGACGACTGGCCCGCACCTCGCGTGGTGGCCGGTGGCCGGCGTGGCGCTGGCCTTGAGCTTGGCGGGCGTCGGCGTCATCCTATTCATCGCGCACAGCAGCCGTGAGCCGGTCACCCCCTTGCAGAAGCGTCAACCCGGCATGGACCGCCCGGCGGCGGGCGCAGCGGCCGCCGAACAGAATCCCTTCACGCTGGGCAAACTGGTGCCCGGCCCCGGCGCACCGGCGACGCTGGCGGGCGCCTGGCCGCGGTTCCGCGGCGAGAACGGCGACAATATCGCCACGGATCGGGTGGTCCGCGCCTGGAGCCCGGCCGGCCCGGCCAAACTGTGGTCCGTGGACCTCGGCGAAGGGTATGCCGGCGCGGCCGTGCGCCAAGGCTGCGTGTACGTCTTCGACTACGATCAGACCAGCAAGGCCGACGCACTGCGGTGCCTGTCGCTGGCCGATGGCCGGGAAATCTGGCGGTTCAGTTACCCGGTCAAGATCAAGCGCAACCATGGCATGAGCCGCACCGTGCCGACGGTGACGGAGAGGCACGTCGTCGCCTTCGGCCCGAAATGCCACGTGGTCTGTCTCGACGCCGCGACGGGCCGGCTGTGCTGGGGGCTGGATTTGATCAAGGACTACAACGCCGAGGTGCCGCCGTGGTACGCCGGCCAATGCCCGCTGGTGGACGGCGACCACGTGATCCTGGGCACCGGCGGCGACGCGCTGCTGATCGCCGTGGACCTGGCCACCGGCCAAGTGCTGTGGAAGACGCCAAACCCGCGCGACTGGAAGATGACACACTCCTCCGTGGTGCCGATGGAGTTCGCCGGCCAGCGCATGTACGTCTATTGCGGCAGCGGCGGCGTGGCAGGCGTGGCGGCGGACGATGGGCGCCTGCTCTGGGATACGGATGCCTGGGTCATTTCGATCGCGGCGATTCCATCCCCGGTGCCGGTGGGTCAGGGCCGGATTTTCCTGGCCGGCGGCTACAACGCCGGGAGCCTGATGCTGCAGCTCACCCAGGCGGATAATAAAATCACCGTCGCGCCGTTGTTTCGACTGAAGCCGGTGGA
The DNA here is from genome assembly GCA_903871765.1 of uncultured Lentisphaerota bacterium. Classification (GTDB taxonomy): domain Bacteria; phylum Verrucomicrobiota; class Kiritimatiellia; order CAIQIC01; family CAIQIC01; genus CAIQIC01. The sequence continues at coordinate 5,093 of CAIQIC010000285.1, read as the reverse complement.
GTTCGGCGCCGCGCAGCAGACGCCGATCTTGTGTCAGGAGCACCTGTATGGCGTGCGGCCGGACGGTCAACTGGCCTGCCTCGACTTGCACGGCAAAGTGCTCTGGGCCAGCGGCAGCGCCAGCCGGTTTGGTCTCGGGCCGTTCTTGATGGCCCAGGGGTTGATGTTTATCATGAACGACGACGGTCATCTGACCCTTGCGGAGGTCAGCCCGTCAGGGTACCGTTCCCTGGCGCGCGCCAAGGTGTTGAACGGCCACGATTCGTGGGCGCCGCTGGCCTTGGCCGGCGGACGGCTGTTGGCGCGGGACCTGACGCAAATGGTTTGCCTGGATGTCACCGGCGGTGCCCCATGAATGAAGCGCCAAAAATACCGCGCCGCAAAGTCATGCAGGCGGGCCTCGCCGGCCTCGGCCTGCTCGCCGGCGGCGGCGTGAGCAGCCTGCTGGCCGGCGGCTGCAAGCCCAAAGCCCCCCGCGGCGAGCCGGGCAAGCCGCCGCTGGATTCCCGTTTCACGTACGACATCAGCGCTTTTGAACGCACCGATCCGGCCCAATTGCTCTACCGGGAAGCGGAGTCTATTCCCACCGGCTTCGAAGCGCCGCGCTGCCTCGCGGTGGATGCGCACGACCTGTTGTACGTGGGCGGCGACCAGGCGGTGAAGGTGTTCGGAACCAACGGACGACCGCTCAGCACCCGCTACGAGTTGCCGGGCAGGCCCTGGGCCCTGGCGCCCGCGGAGCGGGGACTGCTCTGGGTGGCGCTGCAGGATCACGTCGAGGCCTATCGCGTCACGGGCGAGGTCGCCGTGCGGGGCGATGCGCTGGGCGCGAAGGCCTGCCTCACCGGCCTCGCCGTGGCCGGCGCTACGCTGTATGTGGCTGACGCCGGCAACCGGGAGATCGTCCGCTGCGACCTCCAGGGGCGGGTGCTGGGACGCTTCGGCCGGCTGAAAAGCGGCGACGGCAACCCCGGCTTCCTCATCCCCAGCCCCTACTTCCACGTGGTGGCCGGCGCCGACGGCCTGCTGTGGGTGAACAATCCCGGCCGGCATCGCCTCGAGGCCTACACGCTCGACGGCAAATTCGAACTGGGCTGGGGCCAGTCCTCGATGGCGGTCGAGGGCTTCTGCGGCTGTTGCAACCCGGTGTACTTCGCGCGGCTGCCGGACGGCCGGTTCGTGACCAGTGAGAAAGGCTTGAACCGGATCAAGGTATACAACGCGCAGGGGCAGTTCGCGGGCGTCGTAGCCGGCCCCGAGCACCTGGTGAAGGATCGCGAACTCGCCCGCAAAGCGTGCGCCAACTGCCAGATCGGTTTCGGCTTCGATGTCGCGTGCGACTCGCAGGGCCGCGTGCTGGCGCTGGATCCGGCCACGCGGCTGGTGCGCGTCTTTGTGCCCAAGGCGACGCCGCCGCCGTCATAGGCGGCGGACGATGCCAGCGATCCGGCGGATGACGACCATGGCCAATGCTATGACCAGAAACGAGCAACCATCCCGGCGGGACCTGCTTCGCGGCGCGGTCCGCCTGGCGCTGCTGGCCGGCCTCGGCGGGCTCGGCCTGGCCCTGGCGCGCCGCGAGCCGGCCTGTCGCCGCGCGGACGGCTGCCGCGGATGCGCCCAATATGCGCACTGCGCGCGGCCGCAGAAGGAGGCCCGGCCGTGAAACGGCGCGACTTTCTCGGCGGCGTGCTCAGCGGGACGGGCCTGCTGGGGCTGGGGGCGCTGCTGGCCGGGCTGACGCGCCGCCGCGTCCGGGCGGAGGGCACCGTCTGGCAGATTGACCCGTGGAAATGCACCGCCTGCGGCCGGTGCGCCACCGAGTGCGTGCTCGAGCAATCGGCCACCAAGTGTGTACACGCCTTCGAACTCTGCGGCTACTGCCAGCTCTGCACGGGCTATTTCGAGCCGCAGCCCAACCGGCTGAACACTGCCGCTGAGAACCAGCTCTGCCCGACCGGCGCCATCAACCGCGCGTTCATCGAGGATCCGTATTACGAATACACGATCAACGAGTCGCTCTGCGTGGCCTGCGGCAAGTGTGTCAAAGGTTGCACCATGTTCGGCAACGGCTCGCTGCACCTGCAGATCCGGCATGACCGCTGCGTCAACTGCAACGAATGTTCCATCGCGCGCGCCTGTCCCGCCGAGGCCATCCGCCGCGTGCCGGCCCGCCAGCCGTACCTCTACAAGACCCGGGAAGGACCGGCATGATCCCGGTGCTGGCCGTCCAACGCTTCCCGCCGCCGCAGTTCACCGAGACCGGCCATCTTCTGCCCCCGCTGACGGGCCCGTTATCGCGCGCCCTGACGCTGGAATACCTGGATGTGGCCGTGCTGCTCGGCGCGCTGGCGCTGGCGGCGTGGCTTGCCCTGCGGCAGCGGTCACGGAACTGGCTGGCGACGCTGGGTATCTTTTCCCTGCTGTACTTCGGGTTCTGGCGCAAAGGCTGCGTCTGCTCCATCGGCAGCATCCAGAACATCGCGCAGGCCCTCGGCGATCCGTCCGCCGGCGTGCCGCTGACCGTGCTTGCCTTCGGCCTGCTGCCGCTGGTGTTTGCGTTGTTGTTCGGCCGCGTCTTCTGCGCGGCGGTCTGTCCGCACGGCGCGCTGCAGGACCTGATGCTGATTAAGCCCGTGGCCGTGCCGCCGTGGCTGGAGCACGGGCTGCGGTTGCTGGCCCATACCTACCTCGGGCTGGCGATGGTTTTCGCGGCCACCGGCGGCGGCTACATCATCTGCCAGTATGATCCGTTCGTGCCCATCTTCCGCTTCAGCGGCGCCACGGCGCTGGTGGTGGCCGGTGTGGCGCTGTTGGTCGTCGGCCTGTTCATCGGCCGGCCGTACTGCCGCTTCCTATGTCCCTACGGCGTGCTGCTGGGACTCGCCGCCCGCTTGTCGCGCTGGCGGGTCCGGATCACGCCGGACACCTGCACGCAATGCCGGCTCTGCGAGCAGTCCTGCCCCGTCGGCGCGATCAACCCCTCCACGCTGGACGCGCCCGTGCGCGACGCGGCCGCCGACAAGCGCCGGCTGGTGTGGCTGATCGCCCTGTTGCCGGTGCTGCTCGCCGCCGGCCTCGGCCTCGGCGGCCTGGCCGGCACCAACCTGGCGCGCCGGCACCGCATCGTCAACCTGGCCGAGCGCGTGCACCAGGAGGATCTCGGCTTGGCGGCGGATACGACCGACGCCTCGGCCGCCTGGCGCGCCACCGGCGCGCCGGTGGCGGACCTGTACACCGCCGCGCAAGATCTGCGCCGCCGGTACGTGCTGGCCGGCCGGCTCTGCGGCCTGTGGATCGGACTGGTGATCGGCCTGAAGCTGATCACGCTGGCCATCCGCCGCCGGCGCAAGGATTACGAGGCGGACCAGGCCCGCTGCATCGCCTGTGCCCGCTGCTACCTGTATTGTCCGCAGGAACTCCGGCGGCTGGGGCTGCCCGTGCCCGAGGCGCCGCCGAGTGCGCTAGAGGGCGTCGTTGCGTCGGATCGGCCGCAGGCTGAGGCACAATCCCGGTCATGAATCCATCCTCCCGACAACTTGGGCACGAGCTGGCGCTGGCCGTGGCGCTGGCCGCGGCGCTGTTCGTCCTGCTGCTTGGCGGATTGCTGGCCTGGAACGAGGTGCAGGGCAAGGTGTCCACTCTCGTGAACTCCGGCGAGCTGACCCGGCTGCACGAGGAACTGCGCACCCGGCCCAAGGACGAGGCGCTGAAGGAGAAAATCCGGCACCTCGATCTCCAGCTCCGCACGAGCACCTTTTACCGCCTGCAACTTTCGCGCAAGGGCGTCCGGGCGCTGCTGCTCGGGCTGGCAGCGTTTCTCGTCAGCGCGCATGCCGTCCGACGCTATCGCCGGCAGCCGCCCGATCCCACCACGTGGGGCGCGCGCCAGCCCGAACGGGAAGCCCGCCAGTGGCGCCTGGCCCGGTATGCCGTCGCCGCCCTCTGCCTGGCGACGGCGAGCGCCGCCTGGCTGCTATCCCTGCAGCCGGTCAGGCTGCCCGAGCGCGCTGCAGCGCCGCCGGGCGGGGCGCCCGACTTTCCCTCGCGGGAGGAAGTCCTGCGCAATTGGCCGGCGTTCCGCGGCCCGAACGGTTCGGGCGTGGCACCCGCCGCGTCCGTACCGCTGGCGTGGGATGTCAAAACGGGCTTGAACATCCGCTGGACCACCGCCATTCCGCTGCACGGTTTCAGCTCGCCGATCATCTGGAGCAACAGCGTCTTCCTGACCGGCGCCAATTCCGCCTCCAGCGTGGTCTATCGGCTGGACGCCGACAGCGGTGCGCTGCTGTGGACCGCCGCCGTCAAGCTGCCCGGCGGAGTGCGTCTGCCGACGCCCAAGGTGGCCGAGAATAACAGCCTGGCCGCGCCGACACCCGTGACCGACGGCCGCCGCGTGTACGCCATCTTTCCCAACGGCGCCATCGCCGCGTTCGATTTTTCCGGCCGCCAGGTCTGGGCGTGCAACATCGGCCCGCTGGATAATTCCTACGGCTACGCCGCCTCGCTTTCGATTTTCACGGTAGCGCTGATGGTCCAGATTGACCGCGGTGCGGCCGAGGATGGTTTGTCGAAGATGCTCGCTCTCGACACGCGGACGGGCCGTATACTTGGGCAGGCGCGGCGGGAGGTGGCCGCGTCGTGGGCCTCGCCGATTGTCGTCGAAATCAACGGCCAACCGCAACTGTTGACGTGCGCCGCACCGTTTGTCATCGCGTACGATCCGGCGAACGGGAAGGAACTCTGGCGCAATAAATGCCTCGAAAGCGACGTGGCGCCGTCGCCGATCTACGCCGGCAACATCGTGGTCGCGGTCGCGCCGAACAATGCGCTCATCGGACTGCGCCCCGGGGAAACAGGCCTCGTGTGGAAATGCGAGGACGGCGTGCCCGACGCCACCAGCCCGGTCAGCGACGGCGAGCGGCTCTACACCGTCAAGAGCGATGGCCTGCTCACGTGCTACAACCTGCAGACCGGCCAGGTGCTGTGGACGCACGAATTTGAAGACAAGTTTTTCGCCTCGCCGGCCATCGCCGGCCGCGTGCTCATCTTACTGAGTTACAAGGGCGCCGCCAGCTTGCTGGCCACGGGCG